>CANRCL010000014.1 GCA_947629115.1 uncultured Bacilli bacterium
TTATATGACAACCTATTGCATCAAGATTTTCTGTTCTATCAAACCAAACTTTATGATACACCTCCAATCCTCTATAATCGCAGAATCTTGCACAACACTTTGTTTTTCCTATGTCTATTCCACATATTAAAGTATCTTGTGTAATTCTTTCGATTTTTTCATTTACCCTCATAACTTCATCCTCCTAAATTAAGTTTATCAAATTTTGAATAACTTGACTTATCTAGTTTTTATTATAAGAGTCTTTCACTTATATATTTAACCTTTTTTCATCTATTTCCTTTTTTTAAACATAAAAAAAATATCAAATTTGGTTATTTTTGATATTTTTCTAAATTTTCTCCTTTAACTAAATATGCCTCTTTTGCAATTTCAAACATGGGAATATCACTTAAAGAATCTGAATAAGCCTTTTCAACTTTTACATTTTTAAACTTTTCATTAAATCTAACAATTTTTTCTTTACCTTTACAATTCTTTCCAATTATTTTACCCTTTTTAGTATCATATTTCGTAGCAATAACATTTTTTATTCCCAATGATTTACAAAATGGCTCAATTATAAAATCAAAAGAAGCCGAAATAATAGTATCATTATCTTTTTTTTGCTCTAAATAAAATTGTTTAATATTTTTTTGTTCTTTTAAAATATATTTATTAACATAGTCATCTAAATTTTTAACATTTTTAACAAAACTAAATACTTCACTTTTAACAAGTCCTAAACTACTTTTATGAAAAACATATTTTATTCCCTCTTTAACCCCTTTTAAAATACTAATAAATAAAAGAAAAGGATGTCTAACTATTGAGTATTTAATAAATTTAACTGAAGAATCACCATTAAAAATGGTATTATCAAAATCATAAATATTCATTTTAATCCCCTAATTTAAAGTTTCTAATTTCTTCTAAATCAATCCCATTTTCAACAATATATTCTTTATGTAATTTTAATTTTTTATGCATTAAATTTTTAGTAAGTCTTACTTCTTCAGTTTCTTCTACATATTTTAAAACATCTAAAACTAGATTAAAGCGGTCAATTTTATTTTGAACTCGCATATCAAATGGTGTGGTAATTGTTCCCTCTTCTAAATATCCGTGAACGTGAATATTTCGATTATGACGATTATATGTTAGTTCATGAATTAAATTAGGATAACCATGAAAAGCAAAAATTATATGTTTATCAGTTGTAAATAATTTATCAAATTCAGAATCAGTTAAACCATGAGGATGTTTGTCACTACTTTGTAAACGCATTAAATCAATAACGTTAATAACTCTAGTATTAATATGAGGACAATATTCTTTTAATATTTTTGCCGCAGCGATAGTTTCTAAAGTTGGTGTATCACCGGCACAAGCAAGAATGATATCGGGATTTTTAGGTTTATTTGATGCCCAATCCCAAATACTTATTCCTTTTTTACAATGTACTTTTGCTTCATCCATAGAAAGCCATTGTAAACTAGGATGTTTACTTGCCACGATAACATTTATATAATTTTTAGTTTGAATACAATGGTCAAAAGTTGATAATAAAGTATTCGCATCGACTGGAAAATACATTCTAACTGTATCGGCTTTTTTAGTGGCTAAATGATTTAAAAAACCAGGGTCTTGATGGGTATAACCATTATGGTCTTGTTGCCAAATGTGACTTGTTAAAACATAATTTAATGACGCAATAGGAGCCCGCCAAGGTATTTCTTTAGTTACTTTTAACCATTTAGCATGTTGACTAGCCATTGAATCAATAATTCTTATGAATGCTTCATAACTATGGAAAAAACCATATCTTCCAGTTAAAAGATAACCCTCTAGCATTCCTTCACATAAGTGTTCAGATAAATAACTATCAAAAACATTACCCTCATTGTCTAAAAATTCATCATTTTTTAATATTTCGGCATTCCATTTTCTTTTAGTGGCATCAAAAACATAATTTAACCGATTAGAAAGGGCTTCATCAGGGCCAAAAATTTTAAAATTATTTTTATTTAAACGCATTATATCTTTAACGTATTCCCCTAAAACTCGCATATCTTCTGCTACGGTATTTCCTCTTACCACATCAATTTTATAATTAGTAAAATCAGGTACTTTAAGAGTCTTTAATAATAATCCTCCATTAGCATATAGACTAGCACTCATTCTTTTATTTCCTTTAGGAGCCAAGGCTAATATTTCTTTATTTATTTTTCCAAATTCATCAACTAATTCTTCAATATGATAACTTTCTAACCATTTTTTTAAAATTTCTAAATCTTTTTGAGCATTTTTAAAAGATACTGGTACTTGATGGGCTCTAAAAGTTCCCTCTACTTCTAATTTTTCGACAATTTTAGGACCAGTCCAACCTTTTTTAGATTTAAAGATTATCATTGGATACATTGGTCTTACAAACTTTTTATTTTTTTTAGCCTTGGCTTTAATATCTGCAATTTTTTGAATGGCTTCATCCATTGCTTTAGCCATTAACTCATGATAATTTTCTTTATCTCTAACATCTACAACAATCGGGTCCCAACCACAACCTTTGAAAAAATTAATTCTTTCTTCTTCACTAATTCTAGCAAAAACCGTAGGACTCGCTATCTTATAACCATTTAAATGTAAAATTGGTAAAACTATACCATCTTTTTTGGGATTAATAAATTTATTACCATGCCAAGACGTTGCTAAAGGACCAGTTTCAGCCTCACCATCACCAATAACACAAGCCGTGATTAAATTAGGATTATCTAAAACAGAACCAAAAGCGTGGGCTAAACTATAACCTAATTCACCACCCTCATTTATAGAACCTGGAACTTCTGGGGCTACATGACTAGATGTTCCACCAGGAAATGAAAAATTCTTAAATAATTTTTGTAAACCTTTTTCATCTTGCGTAAATTCAGGATAAACTTCACTATAAGTTCCTTCGATATAACTATTGGCTATCATTGCTTGTCCACTATGTCCTGGACCAGATACATAAAGCATATTTAAATTATATTTTTTAATCACTCTATTTAAATGTAAATAAATAAAATTTTGACCTGGTGCACTACCCCAATGTCCTACTAATTTAGTTTTTACATCATCAAGTACTAATTCTCTTTTAAGTAAAGGATTATCTTTTAAATAAAGCATTCCAACTGACATATAATTGGCTAATCTAAAGTATTTATCTAATAAACTTACTTCTTCTTTTGTTAAAGTATTATCCATTCTTTATCACCTAATTATTATTATAAAGGAATTTTAAAAATAGTACAATTAAATTACAAAAATTAATGTAAATAAAAAGGTATAAAATTATTTCTTTATACCCTTAACATTTTATAATTATTTAAAAACTTTAGCATAATAATTATTATCAATTATTAACTTACTCATTGTTATTTTATTATTAACAATTTGATTCATTTTTTTAACATAATCATCTGGAACATTTACTCCCTTGTTAGGAACAAAATTCTTTCCTTTATAAAAGTAAGTTCCCAAATCAGATACCCAAGAACGGTCACCAAAAATTGCTAAACCACCCTCGGTACTTAAAATATCTTTACCTATAAATAATCTTGAGTCATAATCAATTCCAAATAAATTATAAATTGTTGGAATAACATCTAATTGACTTCCTACTTTATTAACATTAACAGTTTCCATTTCACTATTCCAAAGAATAAAACTACTACTATTAATTTCGACTTTATCATCTCGTTTATAATCACTTAATTCATTAATTTCATCAACCGGAATATCATAAGGATAATGGTCTCCGACTAAAGCAATTACCGTATCTTCAAGTTTACCAGCTTCATCTAATTTTTTAATCAACAATTCTAAAGCTTGATCTAAATCCATTTGAGCCGCTAAATAAACTGATGGCTTTTCTGAATAATTTAAACCAAAAGATAAATATTCCTCTTTATGTTTTTTCGCCATAGCATTAGCATTCCATAGATAATCACTATGCCCAGAATTAGTAGCGTAAAAAACCATAAAATGATCATTATTAACATACTCTCCTACTGTAGCATCAATCATTTCCATATCACTACGTGGCCATTTATTACAATTAATAACTTTTTCTAGCCCAGTATTACAAGCTTTAAAGTTATCAAAACCTAAACTTTTTAAATATTTATCACGGTTTTGGAAAGTTGCATAATTATTATGATAGGCAAATGTTCGATACCCCATTTCTTCAAACTTAGTACTTACACCTTGAGGAAAAGCAATATTACCACTTCTAAACTTAGATAAAATATCTGTACCTGAAGCATATAGACCAGTTAATTCTTGAAATTCACCCCCAATTGTACTATAAATAGTTGGTGTATAAAAATTTTTAAAAGAAAAACCACTATTAACAAGTTTATATAATGTTGGAGTCACATCTTTTCTAACGGCAACTTCATTAAAACTTTCGGCCATAAATAAGATTAAATTTTTATCTTTAAACATTCCGGTATATTCATTTTTTAAAGTACCTGTATCATTTTTAAAATATTCATGCATTTGTTTTAAAGTTTTATTACTTTCTTTAGCAAGTAAACTAGCAAAATCTATATCTAAATTGTTATATTCATACACTGGAACTTCTGGGGTTTCTGTTTCTGGTTCATCATTTTCTTTATCATCATCTTTATCTTCTTTTTCTTCCGTATTTTTATCATCAACACTTGGTATGACATTTACATTATTATCAATTAAAATTTTCTCTTCAAAACCTAAAATTGACCTTTTTAAATCAATGGTAAAAGTATGTAATACTCCAAATGTTTCCATATTAAGTGCCACATCATTTACTTCATAATATAAATTATGAGCAGAATAATCTTCATCTTTATGAATATTTAAGGCTAAAATATTAAGTCCAATAAATACAAGTATTCCTCCTAAAAGTAATAAAACTTTTTTACCACTTTTTTTATTAAAATCAAAACGTCTAAAAAAGATTATGGATAAAATTAAAGGTAAAAAGAAACAAATAATTCCCGGAATTCGTTTGGCAATTTCTACTAAAGTTTTTCCAATAAAATCTCCCAGTTGGTCAGCCACTTTAAAGGTTGATAAAGAAACATAAAAATCGAAATAACTTTTACAAACATATTCAATACAAAACCAAATGGTAATTAAACTTAATATTAATAAATAAATACTTTTGTTTATTTTTGTATTCTTAAATAAATTACAAATAAGCATACAGAAAATACTTAAAGGAATTAAAAATAAAATTATGTATAATAAACTTAAATCAAAAACTTTATGAACAATTAAAATTTTATATAATAATTCCATAAATAAAAAACTAGTAAAAAATACTAAATATAAATTAACTTTCTTTTTCATACTATCACATCTATTTATATTGTAGCATTTTCTTATCAAGAGTAAACCTATTTTTTGCTAGTTTACATTTATTTAACAAAAAAAGAAATGCTTTAACACATTCCTTTTAAGTATTACTCTTCAATATCGTTAGTAAAAAATACTAGATTGATATCAAAAATAAAATATGTACTAAGTAATACCTGTGTACATATTTTTATTATCTACCTATTTTTCTCTTTTATAGTACCAGTTTTTGTCAAATTATCCGCATCTTTTTGACTATTTAGAGCCATACCTATTGTAAAAATATAAGATAAGAAATAAATCCAAATCATTAAGATAACAATACTCGCAAGACCACCATATAAAACTGAATAATCAGAATAATTAGTCACATAAATAGAATATATTTTAGTACCAATTATCCAACCAAAAGTTGTAAATAAGGCTCCATAATCAATTACTCTATTTCGAGGTTTTTTATCTGGGGCAATGGAATAAATGGCTTTAATAGCAATAAACATAATAATCCAAGAAATTGGCCCTTTTAAAAGTTTAAATATCGTTATTATTTTATTAGTAATACCCGGATTTAAATTAACTTCTTGAAACATTGAAACAATAGTACTACCAAATACTGGAACAATTAGAATAAAGACTAGTAAAAATACTAAAAAGATAGTAAGACCAAAGGCTTTAATTCTTCTTCTAAACCAAGATTTATTTGGTGTACCATAAATGGTATTAGAGGCAATAATTATCGCATCAGCACCATTACTGGCTACAAATAAACCTAAAACAAATGAAATAATGAAATGAATTCCTGAAATATTACTTAAATTTACTCCTAAAATTAAATCAGCAATATCTCGTGAAAAAGAAGAAGCAATAAAATTATAGAGAAAATCAACTGATAAATTTAAAATTGAAGCCCCATAACTAATAATACCTAATGTTGGAATTATGGCTAAAACAAAGTAAAATGATAAATTACCTGGTAAGATAACCATATCACTTCTTCTTATTACTTTTTCAAAATTCTTAAAAAAATCTTTAATTGTAGTTTTTGCTTTTTTAACCTTATTTGTCACTATTTACTCCTGTTTTTTTACTTTTCATATCAATAGTTGCTTCATTTAAAGCATCTTCAACAGTTTTTAAATTATTTTCAATAATACTATAACCAAATTCTGCTCCAAAATCATAAGGTAATTTCTTTAATTCTTTATTTAATTTATGAATATAATTTATAATTTGTTTTTTAGAATAACCTACGGTATAAATAACAAATTCATTACCATCACTACGCATTAAATCACTATTATCAAGTTGCGTTTTAATAAGAGCATTCGCTGCGGCTTGAATTTGTTTATCTCCCTCTAATACGCCATATTTATCATTAATTTCTTTTAATCTATTTAAATCAACAACAATTATGGCTTGAGGATATATAGTATTATTACTCCAAGTTTTAATAAAATCACTTAAATAAGCCCGATTTTTTAAACAAGTTAAATCATCTATAAATCTAATTTTTTCATCTTTCTTTAATCTTTTAGCAATTCTTATTTTCTTACCCTTTTTATAAACTACTAAACCTAATACTAAAATAAGTAAAATTAACATAATTACATATTTAGCAATATTATTTAAAATACTACCAGTTTTAACTGTTTCATTATGACTAGATAATCCTTTACTAATCATTTCTTTTTTATCTAAATAATTCATATAACGGTCTAATAATCTAATTAAAGTTTCATGTTCACTTTTAATTCTAAAACAATATTTATCATCAAAATAAGTACTATATTTAGCAGTATAATTATTTAATTTAGTATGTTCATAATAATCAAAAATATATTTATCCATAGCAATAATTACATTATCTTTATTTAATTTAAATAATTCTTTACTATTATCATAAGTAATTAATTCTATATTACCTATTTTCTTTAAATAACTTTCAATAGTACTACCTTTTTCAACATAAACTTTTTCACCTTGTAAACCATAAATGGAATTAAATATTTTATCATTATCTTTTTTAGTTAAAATAGCAATACTACTATTAATTCCATTAGTTGTTTTAGCATAATTATTTTTTAAATCAGTATTGAAATCAAAATAAATATCTACTTTATTTTTATTTAAAGCATTATTTAACTTATCTATGTTTCTATATTTAGTTATATCAAAATATACTCCAGAAAATTCACTAAATTCTTGTAAATATTTAGCAATAATTCCTCCATAAGTACCACTCATAATAACTTCATAAGGTGAATTATTAATAAAACCATATTTATAATCAACACTTAATAATTTATCCATATCAGTAGCACTAATATTTAAACCTTTTTTAAATATTTCTAATTCTTCTTTTTTAATTGAATCATTAATTTTTTCTGAATAAATATTAAAATATTTTAAAATAATACTACTTAAAGTACTATCAGTACCATTTAAAACATAATATTTATTAATATCACTTAAATGATAAACTATCATTAAATTATTGGCTAAAATTTTATCTAAATAAGCCATTCTTGGTAAAATAATATAATTTACTGTACTTCCTACGGCTTTAAATAATTCTTCTTCTGTTTCAAAACCATTAAAATTAATATTAATTTCTTTTAAATAATTTTTTAAATGTTCTAAATCACTATTTAAAACCCCAATTGTTAAACCATCTAAATCTTCATTAGTATTAAAATATTCTAAATTTTTAGATAATAAAACATAATGGTCTGTATAAAATAATTTGGCTTTATCATTTAAAGTATCACTAACTGTTAAATTAATATTATTGGTTTGGGCATTAGCGTCAAAATTAATAACATTAATATTAAGGCCATATTCAGCACTAAAACTATCTAAAAAACTATAAAATACCCCATGACCATCTTTACTAAAGATATTTTCATCTTTAACGACATAAATATTTTGAACAGTATTAAAATTCTTGTTTATCCAAGACCTTTCGCCACTTGTTAGTTTATTTTCATTGCTTAATATTTTATAAGTAATAAATCCACCTAGTAAAATAACTACTACGGCAATAATAATAGTTATCCAGATATTTTTCTTTTTCATTATTCTTCTTTACTCTCTTCTTCTGTTTTTATATTATAATTATTCCAAATTATTTCACCACTACCACTAGAATTTCTAGCACCCATTAATGTATATTTACTATTATTTTTATCAGTTGTTATATTAGCAGTTATTGTAAATTCAATATCATATACTGCTAACTCTTCTTCAGTAAATAAATCTATGATACTGGCAGCAATTTCTTTGGCTTTATCCATTTTAGTATCATCAGCATAAGTAATGCTTACATAAGGTCCTTTTACTTTTTGAATAACATCGACCTTTTTTACTTCGGCATTGCTTTCTAATTTTTCTTTAATTTCATTAAAAAACTTTTCATCTAAAGGTACTTTCTCAGTAATATCTAATCTATTTCCATAAGGATTATCACTAGAGCCATAAAAGAAAGTTAATGATACTACGGCTACTACTATAATGCAGATTAATAATATTAAACCTAAAACAAATAATATTTTATTTTCGTTCCAGACTTTTTTTATTTTACTCATCTATCACACCTCATAACATTTAATATTATACTATATTATAAATTTTATCGCAAACTGTAACCTTTAATGTCAAAATAGTGTTAATTTACATCAAATTGAAAAAAGCTAGCAAAACTAACTTTTATTCTATATAAGTAATAGTTTGATTTATTTGATAACTTATTGGACTATTAGTAGAAATAGCATTATCAACTAGTTGTTCTAACTCTTCATTTGTAACAAAAGAATTTGCTCCAAAATAAGTATCAAGTTCTTTAATAACTTCAATAATTTCTAATCTATCAACAGTTAAATTATCATAACTAATATTTACATTAATTCTATCTTTTTTAGCTTCTGGATTTTCTAAATCACTAGCTACGCTTTCATAAGTAATAGTTAATGCTTCATATTTTGGTATTACAATTAAATTAGCTCCATTATATTTTTCCTCTATCATTTGACTATCAGCAAATATATTTAAAATTACATATTGTTCTTTTTCAGCATCATAAAGTAAGAAATAGTCATTAAATGCTTGTTTAGGTTCATTATTTGGATGATTTATATCAATACCATCATTATTTTTAATAATAGAATAATATATATCATTATTTATTTCTATTTTAGAATATACTGCCAAAGAAATAATATCTTTTTTATAATAATTGTTTTCTATAATTGTTAAAAAATTACTCAACATATTATTTTCAAGGCCAAATTCTATAACTATTGGAGTTTTTATAGAATTAGTAGCGTGTCTTAATAGATTAGAAATATCTATTTGATTTTCATTAATTCTTAAAATTCCCACAATATCAGGAGTGCCATTTATTATAAAACTTCTAATATCTTTATCTTGCATATAGTTATTAATTATTTCTCTATTAGCAGCATTTTCTTCTCTAGGATAAAAATAAGTATTAATATAGTAGTTAAATATACTATTGTAATCTAAAGGTGTTTCTTGACCTTCCAATACGGTATTTGAAGAAGAAAAATACATATATTTATTACCGCCATTTAAGAAATGACTATAAGTTCTAGCATAACCAACAAAGTTATTTTCAATTTTAAACACATAATAATCAGGATTAGTTGTATCAATAGAAACTCCTGGTAAATTCAAATTGTCTAAAAATGCTTTTTTATCTTCGCTTTCATCTACTGGTTTAATTACTTCAACATATTTTAAAATTGATTGTTTTATTAATTCTAAATTAAGGTTTTCATATTCAGTTAAATAATAAGGAAAATAACTATAAGTTAAATAATATATTAAATCATCATATATACTTTGAGCTTTAACATCAATATTAAAGATGGTAGATGGCTCTAAATGTTTATTCATATAATCACTTAATTTAATATTATATTGACCATCCATATATGTAAAATTAGATATATCACTACTAATTTTTTCTTTTATTTCTATTGGAATATTTATATATTCTACATTACTACTATCTTTAACAATAGTATTTGAAATTGGACAAACTATTTGAGCTTCAATCGAAGCAGTACCATTTTTTTCAAATGATATTTTATTACTACTAATTGTTCCTTTAGGACTGGCATTACTTTGACTTAAAGTAATTGAACAAACATCCTTTAAATTTGTAGCTAAATTAATAGTATAAGTATCCTTTTTATTTTCTAATAATACATTATTTCTATTAAATTTAACAGATATTTTAATATTATCTAAAGTAGATTCTTTATCTAATAATGTAATTGAGTTAGTTAAACCTGATTTATATAATTCAAAAAAGGTTCTGTCATATGAAAGAGCAACACTTTCTTTTTTTATATATTTAGCATTAGAAGTAGGATAAACACTAAAGTATGCCGTTATTAAAATTAACATTAAAGGTGTAATAATTTTAATATATAATAAATTATCTTTTACAATCTTTTTCATAATCCACCTCACTCTTGAATTTGCCGAGCTGAATAACCAACTCTTATTATATCTTTTAAACCATTAAATTTGGTATAATCACTTTTTTTATACTCGATTGTAATTTTATATAATCTAACATTTTTACCATTTAATTCTATAATATCTTCAAAAGTTCTTAAATAATAATTATTAATTATATTTTCATCTAAATTACTATCTTCTTTATTAATTTCTTCTACATTACTTATTACCTCTTCGGCTTCACCAGTTTCTTGATTTATTTCTTCTAATTTATCAAATTTAAAATTAGAATTGATAAAAAGAGTTAAATACATTTTAGTTTTTACTTCTACTTCAGTAGTATCTAAAACAAAATAATATTCAATTTTACTAGTAGCGCGATATTTACCTAAATTACAATATTCAGTGATTGTATCATTACAATCATTATTTTTAACCGCTATTTTAAATTTCGCCACTCTTGCTGAATCACTTACATTCATGGTGGTCATATATTTTGAATAGGTTATTACAGTAGTAAATAGTGCCATAACACTGCCATACATAAATAACCAATTATATAAATTTTTTCGAAATTTTTTACTATGTAATAATCCTTTCATTATATTTCTTCTCCTATTTCTTTTTATTTGTTTTTTTCTTTTTGCCCTTTTCCTTCTTAAATTTATTTTTAATCTTCTTTTTAAACTTTTGATATTTTTTTCCAATATCTTTTTTCAATTTATTATATTTTTTAACTATTTTATTAAATTTTTTATTTTCTTTTTTATTCTTTTGTTTTAAATATTCTTCAAATTCTTTTTCTTCTTCATCTAAAATCGGATTACCAGTTTTATCAGTACTAATAAGATAACAAACAATAATACCAATAATTAAAATCATTATACTTATAAATGGTTTTCTTAAAGTTTTCATAATATTACCAAAGGCATTTATTTTAAATACATATTTACCAACTAAACTATTAATGGGCATTTCTTCATCAGGACTATTTCCTTCATAATCTCCTTTAGTAATCATCACTTCATCATTAATTTCCATAATTCTATGCGTTACATAAGAACCATTAACATCTTTAAAAGTGACTATATCACCTTTTTTATATTCTTTAACATTTGTATTAATAACAATTATATCTCCTACATTAATGGTTGGTTCCATCGAACCTGATACAACTTGTAAAGTAGCATAACCAAATATAGTAGTTAAATCATTTTTTAATATTTTTAAATTAATAAAATTATAAATGTTAAATATTAAAAGAATACTTAATAATGTAATTATTAGAGTAATAATTATTTTCTTTACCACTTTCATAACTATTACCCCTTATTACAATACTTATTTAATTTTTGATATTTTAAACCAACAGTTAATTCATATTCATAATTTAAATCAATGGCTGCATTACCAATTGAGGTATCTACTTCATTGTCTATTTCAGCCCATTTCCAAGAAATTAAAATATCTTTGCTTTCGCCATTTTTTATTTCAACTTCCATACCTACTTCTTTACTAGCATTAATATTACCATTATTTAATATTTCATAATCGCCATTTAAATAATTTGTATTATTATACGTAAGTTGATAAGCCATATTTAAACAGCCTTTATTAGTACAAATACCATTTTCTTCAAGAACTACACTTTTTATAGTAATATCACTACCACTATTATTATCAATATGCATTAAATAAGAACCATGCGCACCTGGATAAATTATTTTATCTTTTTTATACCAATTATAGTATTCTTCATTGTGAAATAAATCAACATCTGCTAAATACATTATACTACTTTCTTCTAACTCTAAATATTCAGATGTTTCTTCATATATAGCATATAAAGTTATATCTTTAGAAACTATAATTTCTTCATTAATTTTATATACATCATCATCATTTATGGAAGCATTTTTATTTTCACTATAACCATAAATTTTATAATAATGACAATTTTCAGCATCATCTACTTTATAGGCTAAATATTTATTTAAATTAAATTTACTATTTTTTAATACTTTTTCTTCATGTTTAGTTGTAAATTCATTAAAGAAACCACCATTAGCATCCAAAGTTACTTTAAAAGTTGTAGAAGATTTTACATTAACAGTACTACTTTCTAATTTTTTACCAAAGACTGATGGTTCAATCTTAACTTGATATTCTCCTTCTTTATTAGTTTCTATTTCAATACTTAAAGATTCTTTTCCCTTTACTCCTTTAAGTTTTAAATCCTCATCTGTTATTATATCTATATAAATATCAGGATTATTTTTATCTCTAATTCTTAAACCATTAGGTAATTCTTCAACTTCTACATCACTATTAAACAAATTATTTTGTAATATAATATGACCACTACCAACCCCATCAGTTATATCTAATTCATAGGTATTACTTTCTGGTAAAACAAAATAATCATTAATTAAAAATTTAATATCAGCACTACTAGAAGAATCAGCATATTTTAAAGTCAATTTACTAGATTTATTAATCATACTTTTATTAGGAGTCAATACTAAATATTCTTTTTCAATTTGTTTTAAACCATCATAATTAGTTAGTGAAACTTCAATGTCATTTAAATCATAATCTTTAGAATCTAATTTAATATTATCTTCTAAAACTTGATATGCTATTTTTAAAGTTTTTTCTTCTAAATACATTTCATAATTATTATTTTCTAAAACTATTATTCTTTTTTTCTTATGAACATTTACTTTATAAGTATTAACACTTCCATCTTCGGCTTTGACTTCTATTTCAATTACATTATCTCCGTAATTTAATTTTAAATCTTCTAAACTAGAAGTTTCTTGACCATTTACTCTATATTTTATTGAACTCTTTTTATCTTCTTTAGTGGCTTTTAAAGTAAGTGAATTATTATTATAAGGAATATCCATGGAATAATTATTAGTATTTTTATTAAATTGTTCATTTAAGTTTAAATCTTTTGGACTAATTACTTCTAAACTTTTTAAATAATTATTACTATTTTTCTTTCTTTCAACTAAAACTGTATAAGTAGTTTTGGTACCATCTTCAGCCTCTACTTCAATTTCGATAATATTATTACCTACTTTAAGTTCTAAATCTTCTAGACTATCAACTACTTTGTCATTAAATTTTAATTTAGTTTTAGATTTACTACTTTTCTTCTTAAAATTAACATCTAATTTATCAACATCATTAGAAACTTCAATTGAATAATTTAAAACATCTTCTTTAAATTTGGGAGTTAATGTTCCCTTACTTACTTCTAAACTACTTAAAGTACTATTATTTGCTTTAACTTCTGCACTTCTTGTAATTTCAATGGTATATTTAGATACACTTCCATCTTCGGCTTCTACTTCTATTTCAACAACATTTTTACCAACTTTTAATTCTAAATCTTGTAAGTTATTAACACTTTTACCATTAAATTTATAAGATACTTTAGATTTAGTACTACTAGGAAGAGCCTTTAAACTTAATTTATCTTCACTAAAAGGTACACTTAAATAATATTTATTATCTTCTTTTTTAAAATTTAAATCTCCTAAAGAAGAAGTTAAATCTTTTAAACTTGAATCATTATCTTTTTTTGGATTTTCACTAGTTGTATCTATTACTTTTAATTTATAAGTATCACTATAAGTTTTATTATTAACAACAACACTTACAGTTATATGAGCATTACCAATTTTTTTACCAGTAATAACTAATAGACCATTTTTAATTTCTACTTTGGCAATATTTTCATTATCAATTTTAACCTTAACTTTACCATTTAAATTAATAAGACGATAAGAAACTGTCAAAGTTTTACTACCTTTTAAATCAATTGTTCCTTTACTACTTCCTAATTTAATATATTTATTAATACTTTTTATATTTACTTCAGTAGTGGCTTCATATATTTTACCATTAACTTCTGTTTTTAAAGTAATTTTAACTTGCCCTTTTTTTAAAGGATTAACTACGACATAACCATCTTTAACATAACAAGTCGCAATATTGGAATCACTTGTAGTACAAGAAAAATCTTGGGGATTTATATTATCATAATAATAACTTAATTTAATATTTTCATCACTTACAAACATTTCCGTTTTAACAACGTTAAATTTTAAATCTTTATTTGTTATAACTTCTTTTTGAGGGTCTTTTATATCAACATTTCCTTCATTTTTGTAAATATCTCCAATACGGCCATATTTTCTGGCTGTACAACAAGTAATAAGTAAAAGAATTATGATAATAATAATGATTATCTTAATAACCATTTTTAATTTACGATGTTTATTTTCTTCTTCATTATTATCCATAATCTTTTTAGTCCTTTCTATAAAATAAGTATTAAACTCTCAAATAAGGATATAATAAGATTAAAATAATAAATAGTACTATTTATTAAATAAAGATATCATATCTTTATTTGGAAGTTTAATAACTTCCAATTTTTTGCTATTCAGTTGCTGCTTCATTTGATTGAGCTACTACTGCTTTAATTCCAAATGTATATTCATATTCATTAGCTTCTTTTTGATTATCAGCAACATCATCTTCCTTAAATTCCCATTCCCAAATAATAGTAACAGGAGTAGTTAATTTTGTATTAGCAGCATATACTTTGTTTTCACCTAAAGCAGTTTTTACTGCTGCAGTTAATTTGTCTCCAACATTATCACCAGCTTGAATTGAAACTGCACCTGAACCTTTAGCAGCTTCTAGCGCTTGTCTAAGAGCATCGCCTTCTTGGTCAAAAGATTGTGATACAACATAAAATTTAAATGGATTTGCTTCACCATCCTTTAAATATGTTGAATCTCCATATCCTTTTCCTTTTACAGCAAAAGTGATAGTTGGTGTAATAGTATAATTAGTTTCAATATCAGCTGATGAAGTATCAAAAGCAAATGTATATGCACCAATTGTACCAGGAGCAACAACTTTTTCTCCTTCAGCATCTACATCTTTTTTGTCTTCATCTGCATAATATGAATCACTAAACATATTAGCTTCTTTTAAAGTTCCTACATCAAATTTAGCAACTCTTGCTTTATCAGTAGCGTTAAATGTACTTGTATATTTAGCATAAGTACCACTTACTGAAAAACCAGTAATAACAACAGCAAATACTAAAGCAACTAGGCCTATTATTTTCTTGTTCATTATTTCACCTCCTCCTGTTTTAGTATTTTCGCATAAATTTTTATGCATAGGAATTTATGCTATTCCTATATCTATGTAAACACCTTACGGTAGTTTACTCACTGTTATTTTGCCTTTTTGGCAGTACTTTTTTTAGAAGGACTTTTTTTAGTTGATTCTTTCTTTTCTTTTGACTCTTTTTCTTCAACTTTGGCTTGTTCTTCTTTCATTTTCTTATATTCTAAAAATTCTTTTTTCTCTAATTCTCTTTGTTTTTTACTTGATATTGAAAATCCTGCGACAAATATTAATGTTATTCCTAATAAAACAATAATAATAGTAGTTGGCTCTGATAATGCATTCATAGCTGAACCTAAACCAGGAAAACGCATTAAGTATATTCCTTCAACATCTTTAAATTCAACTAAATTTTCATCTTGAGATTTATTACTATCTCCTTTTGTAATAAAGTATTTTTCACCCTCATCTTCCACGATATTAATAATTCTATGAGTAGTTACAGTATTTTCAGAATCTCTAAATGCAATAATATCATTGATTTTTAAAGTTTCAGGTTCAACAATTTTAGTAATTATTAAATCACCTTTATAAATTTCAGTTTCCATTGAACCAGATAAAACAATAAATGGTTTATAGCCAAAGACACTTGGGATTTTATCCTTATTAGTATTGGCTTGAATCATTATCCAAATATTTATAAGTAAAATTGGCACTAAAACAATAGTAGCTACTATTATTAACCAATTACTTACTGATTTATACCATTTTTTATTATTATTTTTCATATTTAACTCCTTTTATTCTTTTGGTAGTGTGCATAGTTTATATACAAACTACCTGTTTTTTCTTTTATTTATCTATATTTTTCTATATATTTTCTTTT
>CANRCL010000015.1 GCA_947629115.1 uncultured Bacilli bacterium
TAAACAATTTATAATTTTTCTTAACCATAAGTTAACCATCTACCTTATGGCATTATTATAAAATATTACCCCCCCCAGTCAATATTTTTTGTTGAAAACTTTTTATAATTTGAAAATTTTTGCAAAAAAATATGATAACTGTTTTCAAAAATTATCATTTTAGACATCATTTGATTATTTAAACTTTTAGTTGCTATTAACATTGTACCTTATCTTTTAAGTTTCATTTATTTCTACCATACTATAACCAACTATTTTTTTAACAGCAAAACTAAATTAAACATCATATTTCAATTTTTAATAATTAATTTAGAAATTTCTTTTTCAGTTAGTCCAGTATAAAGTTTTATCTTATCAATTGGTTCATTGTTTTTTAGCATTTCTTTGGCAATATTATATTGTTCTTCTTTTTTTGCCTTGTTTTTCGCCAATTTTTATACCTTTTCTTTCGCCACGAATATTTTCCATAATTTTCATTTCGGCTTCTCTAGAAATTAATCTTGTAAATGTACCATTATCATTTAATACTAACATTTTATCTTTCACTTCCTTAATTAAGTCATCTTCTTTACTTAACTTTTCTAATTCTTCTTCGTTGGCATCTAACATTACTAAATATTTATGTTTGTTTATTCCATCATACCAATCTTTTTTATATCTGGCAATATTTACTACTATTATTTCGAAATTTTCACTATATAAATCATTTTCTTCATCTTTTATACAATATCTTCGCTAACTTTTTTGAGTTTAACATATATTTTATTTTTATTCAATAACTTTATTTATTAAATAACTCTGTATGGCTCCCAGTTGCAAAAAGTAATAATACTAATTCACTATCTTCATATTTATAAATTAATAACCAGTCTGGTGCAATATGACATTCTCGACAATTATTATATATTTTATCATCAGTTAATTGATGGTCTTTATATTTTCTTTCTAGTTTTTCGCCATTGGCAAGTTTGTTAACTATTTTTGCTAGTTTATTAATATCTTTATTTTGTTTAACGACTTTTTTAAGGTTATTTTTGAATTTAGAAGTTGCTTTTATTTCATAAAGTGAAATATTATTATCAACTTTTATCTTCATTCAATATATCCTTAAACATTTCCTCTACATTATGATAACCTTTTGTCTTAATTTTACCATTTAGGATATCTTCGCCCTCTTGCAATGCTTCCAATAACTCTTTGCTTGGTTTATTGTTAGTTTCTTTTACTTCAAATGGTATTCCTCGTTCAGAAATAGTTCTTTTTAAAAACATATTAATTGCTGTACTCATATTAAGTCCAAGATTATTAAATATTTTGTTTGCTTCTTCTTTAACATCTCGAGGAACATTTACATTAATAACACTTGTTAGATTAGCCATTTTTATCATCTCGCTTTCTAAATATAGAATAACATCAAAACGTATAAAATTCAATATATTACATATATAATATATGTTCTTTTATTTATAATATATATATATTTTATTGTTTTTATTGCTTAAATTTATTGTAAGAAATTGCATTGGTAAAATATTTTAAAAATAATAATTAAAAATTTGCCTTTGACATTATACATTATTTTATAACAACATTAGAGCAATCCTCCTCTCACTTATATATTTAATACTTTTTTCTAGCAGTTCCTTTTTTTCTAAATAAATTTTTGCAAAAAATAAAAAAACAACTAAATTAATAGTCATTTTCTTAAATATTATTTAATTTATATCTAACTTTTGAATTAATATTCTTTGAACAATTTTAGCAATAGTTAAATATTCAGTATTTTTTTCATTAGTAATTAAAATAATTAAACCATTACAATCTGATTGAGTAATTATAGGTAAAATAGTAAAATAACCACTTTTATTTAAATTATTTTCTATCTTTTCAGAAATATAACTTTCACGATTATCAATTAAATTTTTATAATTATCGTTTAATTTTTCTTCTCTTAAATCACTTAATTTATTATTCGCTGCAATTACTTTTTCTCTATCAGTTATTAAAATATCAACACTACAAACATCACTTATAATATCACAAATAGTTTGACTTAAATCTTTTATATTTTCAACTTGTGAATATTTTTTTATTATTATTGCATTATCATTAGTATATATTTCTAATGGTTCTCCATCTCTAATTCCTAAATTATATCTTATTTCTTTGGGAACTACAATTCTTCCTAACTCATCAATTCTTCTAGTAATTCCACTTTTTGTCATATACTACACACACTCCTATAAAATAGTGTGGTTAAGTTTAAGATTATTATACTCTTTTAATTTTAGATAAATTAATTATCTTTAATGGCTACTAAAAGTTTTACTAAATAATATATATAATGTTCTTGTAATCCTTTATAAAATAAAGTAATTATAATATTATTATGTAAATATTTTAAATTAAATTTATTAGAAATACTCATTGTTTCAAATAGTAATTTATCTCCTTTGATAGTACTAGATAATTCTTCTGGTAGAATAATTTCTATATAACGGTCTGTTTTATTAATTTTAGTTATATTTAACATTTTACAAAGATTAGTAAACCATTCTTCATACATATAGATTTCCATATCTTTATCTATTTTACCAAAACGGTCTTCTAATTCTTCTTTTACTTCTTTTAATTTAGCAAAAGAATCAATTTCATTAATTTTTTGATGAATTTCAATTTTAACATCTTCATCAGATACATAATCATCTTTAATATGAGTAGCAACTTCAATTAAATTTTTATTATCTTCATCTTCTTCTTCTACATATTCTCCTTTAGCCTTTTTTAATTCATCTTCAATTAATTTCATATATAAAGATATACCTACGGAATCAACAAATCCGGCTTGGTCGCTACCAAAAATATCGCCAGCCCCTCTTAAGGCTAAATCTCGCATTGCAATTTTATAGCCACTACCAAGTTCTGTAAATTCTTTAATTGCTTGTAATCTTTTTACGGCTATTTCATTTAACATTTTCTTTTTGTCATATAATAAATAAGCATAAGCAACTTTATCACTGCGACCTACTCGACCTCTAATTTGATATAATTGAGCAAGTCCAAAATTATCGGCATTATAAACAATTAAAGTATTGGCATTGGCAATATCAATTCCATTTTCAATTATAGTAGTACATATTAAAATATCATATTTATAAGATACAAAGTCATCCATTACTTGTTCAAGTTCTTCTTTACTCATTCTTCCGTGAGCATATACTATTCTGGCTTCAGGCACTAATGAAGCAATATGACTTACTTGTTTTTCTAATTCTTCAACTCGGTTATATAAAATAAATACTTGACCTTTTCTAGATAATTCTTTATATATAGCGTCTTTTACTAATAAATCTTGTTCCTCTATTACATAAGTTTGAACTGGATAACGATTAATTGGTGGAGTATCAATAACTGATAAATCTCTTAAACCTGATAAAGCCATTTTTAATGTTCTAGGTATAGGTGTGGCTGATAAAGTTAAAACGTTAACATCAGTTTTATATTCTTTTATTTTTTCTTTATGTTTTACCCCAAATCTTTGCTCTTCATCAATTATTAAAAGACCTAATTTTTGCATTTTTACATCATCACTTAATATGCGGTGAGTTCCTACTAAAATATCAATACCACCTGTTTCACATTTTTCTAAAATATATTTTTCTTCTTTTGAAGTTGTAAAACGATTTAATAATCTAATTTCCACAGGTATATCTTTGAATCTTTCTTTAATAACATTATATTGTTGTTTGGCTAAAATAGTTGTAGGACATAAATACATTACTTGAAAATTATTAATAACTGTTTTAAATATAGCCCGCATTGCTACTTCAGTCTTACCAAAACCAACATCACCACATAAAAGTCTATCCATTGGAACTTCACTACTTAAATCATTATTTATTTCTTCAATGGCTTTAGATTGGTCTCTTGTTTCAACATAAGGAAATAAACTTGCAAATAAGGCTTCATCAGCATATGATTTATAGGAAACTCCCTTTATTTGAGCCCTTTCTTTATATAATTTTAATAATTCTTGTGATATATCTTTGGCTTTAGTTTTAATATAAGTTTTTGTTTTAGCCCAACTTGCAGAATTTAATTTATTAAGTTTAGGTTGTAAACCATTTTTATCTGAATATTTATAAATAGTATTTATCTTTTCCACAGGAATATATATTTTATCATTACCATCATATAATATTTGAATATAATCTTTTTGTAAACCATCTTTAGTTAAAGTGACTAATCCATTATAAATGCCTATTCCGTGATTTAAATGAACTACATAATCTCCTTTAGTTAAATCATTATAACTTTTAATTTTTTTACCAATATGTAAATTATTCTTATATTTTCCCTCGGTATTGACTTGAATTCCAATATCAAATTCAGATATACACACAATATTGTTAAAAATAAAACCTTTATTTAATTTTTCTTTAATAATAGTGGCATTAGGAATATATTTTTTAATAGTTTTTATTTCACTATCTTTAGATAAATAGAAATATACTTTCATTCCCTTTTGTTCCCATTTATAAACTGTATCTTGTAAATATTCAAAATTTTCATTAAAGGGCTCTAATTCTTTAGAAACAAAGTCAGTTGGATTATTTATTGTATCAATATATAATTCATATTTAGGATTTATTTCATTTAATTCATACATATATTTATTAAATTCATTATTATTTTGTTGGTATTCAACTATTTCATCACATAATTTTTGATAAGCAACATTTATTTGCTCCTTATTATAATATACTACGATAGCATTGGTATAATCATATAATGAATTTTTTTCAGCAGTTTCTATTTCTTGAAATGGTTTTATAGTTATTTCTTTTAAATCACTAATCTTTCTTTGCGTATTTTCATCAAATGTTCTAATTGATTCAATAGTATTGCCAAAAAATTCTAATCTAATAGGATGTTCTTCATTAATTAAAAATATATCAATTATAAAACCACGAACAGAAAATTCGCCAGATGTTGTAACAATTGATTCTTTTTTATAACCATAACTAACTAAATTTTCAATAAATTCATCTCTATTAATCGTATCATTTATTTTTAAAGTTTGAAAATTTTGAGTATTTTTATTAGGTAAATATTTTAAATAACCCATTAAATTAGTTATAATTATTAAATTATCTTTTTTTAAACGTTCTAAAACATTTAATCTACCTAATTCAAATTCTGGTGACATGGCAACAACTTTAGAAGTAATGAAATCATCCATAGGAAATAGTTCAGCATTATCAGTATGAGTTTTTATGGCATTATATAATTTATTACTTTCATATAAATTACTCGCTACTAAAATTAAATTTTTCTTTTCTTTTTTAAATAATTCTAACATATAAAAAGCGATTAACTCGGTAGTTAACCCGTATGTAGTTTCTCCATTTTGAAATTTAAAATAAGAACTAAAATCCATATTCCACCTTAATTATTATTATAAGCCATTGCTTTTTCTATACCATCTTCTATAAATAACTTAATTATCTTATTATAAACATCACTATTTTTTAAAATGTTTTCGGTCTCTTTTTTAGTTAATTTGCCTAAAACATACTTATCAACTGGGATGTTATCACTCTTACTAATACCAATTTTTAAACGAGCAAATTCATTACTTCCAAGTTCCTTAATGATTGACTTTATTCCATTATGTCCTCCATCACTACTATTTCTTTTTATTTTAAATGTTCCGAGTGACATATCTAAATCATCTTGAATAACTAAAATATTTTCAGGAGTTATTTTATAAAAATTAGCGATTTTTTTTACTGCTAAACCAGATAAATTCATATAAGTAATGGGTTTTATAAATATTATTTGTTCATCATTAATTTGTTCACTATAAAAGTAAGATTCCATTTTTGTTTTCCAATCAACTTTACCTAAATAGTTATCTAATATCATAAAACCTACATTATGCCTAGTTCCTTTATATTCTTTACCAGGATTACCTAAACCAACAACTAATTTCATACTACCTCCTTAAACATATTTTGATATGTTTTCATTCCGTCAATATTTATAATATTTTTTATTTTAACTCCTAAATTAGAATCTTTTACACATCTTACTAACACAATTTCAGGATTATTTTTTTCTTTAGTTTTTACAAAAGTGATATTTTTAACATTCAAAGAGTATTTATTTGCTAAAATAATTATTTCATCTAAACGATTTGTTCGATGAACTAAATAAAATTCTCCTTTAGTATTTAAATGTTGAGATGCTATTTTAAATATTTCTTCTAATGTAATTTTTAACTCGTGCCTAGCAATACTTAAACTAACAAAATTATTTATATAATCTTTATTATCAACCTTAAAATATGGCGGATTGCAAGTAATTATATCATACTTTTTTTGATTAATAAATTTATCAATATCTTTTATATCTGAATTATATATTTTTATTTGTGATTCTAGATGATTATACAAAATACTTTCTTTAGCCAAATCATATATTTTTTCTTGTATTTCACACGCTTCGATAGATGAATGAGTTTTAGTTGATAAAATCAAAGGAATTGCGCCATTACCACTACATAAATCTAAAATATTTTTAGTTTTATTAGTAGTTTTGACATATTCCGCTAAAAGAATAGAATCTAATGAAAATTTAAAATAATCTTTATATTGATATATTTTTAACCCATAATCATATAAATCATTTAAAACTTTAGTTGCCATTAGTTTATTTCCACTTCTTCTTTATTACTTCCTACTAAAACTTTACATTTACGATTTAAAATATCAACACTTACTACTTCACCATCCCCTTTAGGAGTTTTAATTATATCTCCAACTGATGGCATATTTTTACTACATTCTAAATAATTTTCATCTTCATATTGTAAACAGCAAAGTAATCTACCACATAAGCCATTTATTTTTGATGGATTTAAGGCTAAATTTTGATTTTTAGCCATATTCATAGATATAGTATCAATATGATTTAAGAATCTATCACAACATATTTTTTCACCACATACACCAAACCCACCAACTTCTTTAGCCTTATCTCTGGCTCCGATTTGACGTAATTCTATTCTAGTATGATAAATACTGGCTAATTTTTTTGCAAGTTCTCGGAAATCAACTCTTTCTTCAGAATAAAAGTTAAATAATAATTGAGATTTATCAAAATTAAATTCGGCATTTATAACATTCATATTAAGATTAAAGTTTTTTACTAATTCTCGGCATTTACTTAAGGCTTTGGTATTTTCTTTCAGAATATTAAAATAATCATTAGTATCAGTATTATTGGCTTTCCTAACAATATTTTTATATTTTTCATTATCGCCATCATTTGATACTATATCATTAATTTTACCATATTGTAGACCTTTTTCTGTTTCTACTACAACATAATCATTTATTTCATAATTATCTTCGCCATTAAAATGATACTTTTTACCATTAGTTTTGAATACCACACTATATACTTTCATTATTTATTCCGTCCATTTCTATTACCATTTTGTCTAAAAATAAATCTAAATTAATATTATAATTAAGTTCATTTAATAATTTAATTATCAACTTTATTTTAGCATAAATATTATTATTGGTTAAGTGTTTTAAGAAATCTAAACAATTATCTTTCTTTTTTAATATTCGATTTTCTATTTCTGTTTGGTAAATATTTAAAATAATTTTTAAGTATATTGTTATATCATTTTTTTCAGTTTCACAAAAAAAGTCTTTATTGTATAGAATTAATTTAGATTTTTCTAATTCCAGTTTTTTCAAGTAATTTAAGGAATTAGTATAATAATTATCATAAGTTTCTTTATCTATTCCATATTTTTCATAACTCATATCATCAAAATAGGCATCAATTAATTGACAGCGACTTTGAATAGTTAACATCATATTATCTTTTTCAGATGTTATAAAAAATCCAATAATATCGCCTTCTGGTTCTTCTAAAAACTTTAACATGGTATTAGCCGATTCTTTATTCATTTTTTCGGCATTTAAAATTATATAGATTGATTCATTGGTATATTGATTTGATTTTGAAAAAGAATTTTTTAATTCAATAATTTGTTCTTTTTTAATAAAATTACCATCAGGAGTTATGATTTTTAAACTAGGCAAATTATTTATATCAACTAAATGGCATAAAGAACATTTATTACAATTTGGCTTATAGTCTGAATCACAAAAAATATTCTTTATAACATTTAAAAGAACTTCTAAACACTTTGTAATATTATTAGTTGAAATAAGATAGGCATGGGCTATTTTCTTTTCATTATAATATTCGACTAATTTTTCTATGTTTTTACTGCCTGTCATAAACCTCCTAATTGATTATATAAAAAATGGCAAATAAGGATAACAAACCAGGTACACCTAAAAAACTTGTTGTAGCAATTGTAATAATATTCATCGGTAAAAAAACTCCCGTTTTACCAAGAATAGCGTTAATTCCATATATTAAGCCAAAAGCAAAAACAACTTTTTTTAATAATGTACCCAGTTTAGTTTTCATTTAATCACCAGTAAATTATATTTTTTTGAAATGCTAATTATTCATTTATTCTGATATTTTCTTACGGTCTTCCAAGGCTTTATCTAGCGTAATTATATCAAGATAATCAATCTCTGCTCCCATTGGAATTCCATATGACAAACGAGATATAGTCACATTTTTATTTTCAAATATCTTTTTTATGTATAAAGTAGTAGTTTCTCCCTCAATAGATGATTTTAAAGCCAATATTAATTCGGGATTTTCTAAACTTTCAACTCTTTTGACAAGAGAAGATAAATTGATATCTTCGGGACCAATATCATCCATTGGACTAATTAATCCATTTAAAACGTGATAAACTCCTTTGTAATTACCAACTTTTTCAAATGAAAAGACACTTTTATAATCTTCAATAACACATATTAAATTTTTATTTCGATTTGGATTACTACAAATATCACATATATCATTTTCTGATAAATGCCCGCATATAGAGCAATTCTTCAAACCTTGTTTAGCATTTATAATGTCATTAGAAAAATTATCAACATCTTTTTCATTCATTTCTATGGTTGCTAAAGCCATTCTTTCGGCAGATTTTTCGCCAACTCCTGGCAATTTTTTATAAAAATTTATTAATTTTTGTAATAACTCTGGATATATCATATTACATCAACCCATCTAATGCTCCGGCATATTGTCCTAATTTTTGTTCCATTGCTTTATTAATTTGAATAAAAGCATCTTTTGTTGCTATTTGAATCATATCTTCCAATATTTCTTTATCATCATCCATTATTGGACCCTCTTTTATTATATTAACATTTTTGATTAATTTAGCACCGGTAAATGTTATTTCTACCCATTCTGATTTTCCAGTAAATTCCATTTTTTCTAACTCTTCTTTTTTTTGAGTAATTTCTCTTTGAATTTTTTGGGCTTGAGCCATTAAGTTTTGCATATTCATATAATCACCTCCTCTTAAATAATTTCCACTTTATCTAAATTAAATACATCATTTAATAAAGTCTTATCAAATTCTTTTTCTTTCTCTTCTATATAGCGATATTCGTATTTATCTTTTAAATTTTTAACATATTTTTCTTTTTCATCTTGCCATCTTTTAGGACTAATAAATATTAATTTATATTTTTTATTAATTTCTTTTTCGATGGTTTTTTCTATGTTTGGAAGCATTTTATTTGCTTTATCAACACTATGTTCATTTTGAATTGTTAAAATCAAATGGTCTGTTGAAGCCGCTACGACCATACTATCAGTGAGAATTGCTTTAACTTCCCCAGGTATATTAACTGAATTATTTAAATCTATTAATTCTTTTTTAGCAGTTGCTAAACAACTTTTTTGAGCCCCAACAAAGCAATTATTAATTCTAATATCTATAATATCTTGGTTAAATTCTGCGATTTCAGTATTATTAGTTGGTTCAACTACTTCTTCATTATCTGTCGCTTCAGGACTTGCCACAACATTAGTTGATTTATTAATAACCTCACTTATTTCGTTTGAATCTATATAATTTAATAAAATCATTTCTAAAATAGTAAAAGAATCAACATTAATATTAATTTTAGATATACTATCTGACAATTCTAAAATTAAATCTTTATATTCTTGAAAATTTAAACGTGTATATTTATTGGTTAATTTTATTTTTTTGGCTCTTTTACTCGCAACATCTATTAGTTTTTTTACAAGAGTTTTATAATCCACTCCTCTTGTTCGATAGTCATTTATAATTTCAATACATTTTGTAGCATTGTTATTTTCTACTATATCTAGTAATTCCTTAACATTTTTTAATGAAATACTTTTAATATTATTTTCTATAAATTCTAAAGTAATTTTGTCACCACTTTTTGATAATTGGTCTAATAAACTTAAAGCATCTCGCATTCCACCCTCAGATAAATAGGCAATTTCTGTTAAAGCATCATCTTCAATATCGATATTTTCTAACTTACAAATCTCTGAAAGTCTTTTGACTATATCATCAATGGTTATCTTTTGAAAATCAAATCGTTGACATCTTGATAAAATAGTAATTGGAACACTCTCTATATTAGTTGTTGCCAAAATAAATATTGAATGAGCAGGTGGTCCTTCTAATGTTAATAGCAAGGCATTAAAAGCACTTGTAGTAAGCATATGAACTTCATCGATAATATAAACTTTATATTTACCATTTGTAGGTGTTAATTTTATATTATCAATTAAATTTCTTATCTCATCCACTCCATTATTTGAAGCAGCATCTATTTCAATAATATCTGGATTTTCATGGAAATTTGTACAAAATTCACATTTTTCACAAGGTGAACCATCTACGGGATTTGAACAATTAATTGCTTTCGAAAAAACCTTGGCCGTAGTGGTTTTTCCTGTACCTCTTGGGCCAGAAAATATATAAGCGTGTGAAATATTATTATTTATTATAGAATTTTTTAATGTTTTAATAATATAATCTTGACCAATGATATTTTCAAAATTGTTTGGACGATACTTTCGATACAATACTTTATATTTCATACGCTGATTTTCCTTTCATTTTTAATTATATCACGCACTAAGTCCTTTTCGCCATTTTTATCTCATTTTTTTAAAAAATTTTTCGATTATTTTTTCGTAGTTATCTAATATATTATTACATACATTTGTTTGTGTGATTTTATCATCAACATATTTTTGATTATCTTGGTCTAATAAATAATAAACTTTATTAATTCTCGATTCATCAATTATTGTTTTGCACATATTACAAGGTTTTAATGTGACATACATAATGCATTCATTTAAACGCCAGTCTTTTATTTTTTTTTCGGCTTTCAATATAGCATTTATTTCTGCATGGCCTAAAACATTAGATTTGTATTGGCGATTATTATGAGCCTTGGCAATAATTTTATGATTTTTTACTATGACTGCTCCAACAGGTATTTCATTTTTTTTATATGCTTTTAAGGCTTCTTCATAAGCAACTTCCATATATTTGTCCATTTTAAAACCTCCACAAAAAAAGCACACACAAACATTGACTGACATGGCTGCTGTCTTCCAACTCTGACCAGATTACAGTATATTTGTTGTGCAAACTAATAATACCATAATCTATATTTCTTTTACAAGTTTTTATATTAATATTTCCTGGAAAATAATTTTATGATTTTATATCATATTAAAGTATGAATTTATATTGCAATTCATTTATTTTTTAATATTATTTATATTTATTAAAAATCAACTTATGTTTCACGTGAAACAATTAAATGGTTCTTAGATTATTATCTACAATTTAATAAATTAAACAAATAAGTATAAATTTTAAATTTGTATAATACCTTATTGTTAACGAATTTATACTAATATATTTATAATTATGTTTCACGTGAAACATAGTAATGCACTAATTTCTTAATTATTGAACTAAAATAAATTAATTTATATTAAAAATTACATAAATTTAACTTTTACTGATGGCTGTATCAATGTTTCACGTGAAACATTATAAAATGCTATAAATTAAAAAATGACTACATTTAAAATAAAATAAATATAAAATATTTAATAATAATGGCGACTACTAAAATTTTTGAAATTATAAAATCTATATAAAAACACTTTAAAAGTATTTTGAAAAAAATTATTAACTTTAGAAATAAATACTTTGGCTAAATAAATCTAAAATTAAAATAACTAAATCTAGTTTCATATTAAGAATACCATACATTAATTCGCTATACAAGGACAAAAAGCAAATTTATACAGGACAAAAAATAATTATTTTCTATAAAATAATTTTAAAATAAAAATATAAAATTTTATTGTAAAAATTTAAAAAATACATTGTATCATACACTATTGAATAGTACAAGGACATAATAATAACTTTACACAAATTTTATCAAAAGAAATTTTAAAAATATTTCCCGGGAAATATTTTTAAACAAAAATTAAACAAAAAAAAGAGAAAATTATTTCCCGGGAAATAATTTTCTCACATTCATTATTCATTATTTTCTAAATTTTCTTCATTTTGAGAAACATTTTCATTATTATCTTCAGAACTATCTTCTTCTTCTACTTTTTCAACAACACTGACTGTTGCAACAAATTGATTTTCACGTAATGTTATTAATCTTAAACCTTGGGTTACTCTACCTAAAACTGAAATTTGTTCAATTGGAAGTTTAATTGTGACTCCAACATTAGTCATAATAATAACATCTTTATTCTCTTCAACAATTTTTGTTGCAACTAAAGCGCCATTCTTTTCAGTAATATTTAAAGCCAGTACACCTTTACTACCACGACGTGTTTGTCTAAAATCACAAACTTTTGTGCGTTTACCATAACCCTTTTCAGTCACAAGTAATATCATTGAATCTTCATTAACAACTTCAAAACTAATGCATTGACCACCATCTAGGTTAATTCCTCTTACACCAGATGCTGTTCTTCCCATTGAACGTACTTCATTTTCAGAGAATTTTACCATTCGGCCATTACTGTTTCCTAATAATATTAAACTATCACCATTAGTCTTTTTAACATCTAATAATTCATCGTTATCTTTTAAATTAATACATAATTTACCAGATGTTCTTATATTTTCAAATTCATTTAACAATGTCTTTTTAACAATACCTTTTTTTGTAGCAAAGAATAAATATTTATATTCATCATCTTTCGATATTTTAATTATAGAATTAATTTTTTCTTCTTTTTCTATTTGTAATAAATTAATTACTGGAATTCCTTTAGATTGACGACTAAATTCAGGTATTTCATAGCCTTTTAACCGATATACCTTACCTTTATTAGTAAAGAACATTATATAATCGTGAGTTGAAAGATTAATTAAATGTTCTACATAATCTTCATCATTAGTAGTAACACCTTTTACGCCATGTCCACCACGATTTTGAACCCTAAATGTATCATTAGTAGTTCTCTTAATGTATCCTTTATTTGTTAAAACTATCATCGAATCTTCTTCTGGTATTAATGACTCATCTTCAATATACTCGATTGCCGTCATATCAATTTTAGTTCGACGTTCAACGGCATATTTATCTTTAATTTCTAATAATTCAGTTTTTATTATTTCTAATATTTTTTCTCTAGATGCTAATATGGCTTTTAATTCTTCAATTCTGGCTAATAATTCTTTTAATTCTTCTTCAATTTTTGCTCTTTCAAGACCTGTTAAACGACGTAGTTTTAACTCTAGAATAGCATCTGCTTGAATATCTGTTAAACCATATTTATTCATTAATGTTTCTTTAGCAATTATATCAGTTTCAGATTCTCTTATAATTTTAATAAAATCATCTATATTGTCTAAAGCAATTTTATAACCCTCTAAAATATGGACTCTTTTTTCGGCTTTATCTAATTCAAATTTAGTTCTTCTAATAATAACTTCTTCTTGATAATTAATATATTTTGAAATAATGTCTTTTAATCCTAAAGTTCTAGGTACTTTATTATCAATCATTAAGAAAATAATACCATAACTCATTTGAAATTGTGTATGTTTATATAAATTGTTAAGTACTACTTGAGGATTGGCTTCTTTCTTTAAAGTAATAGTTATTTTTAAACCATTTTTTAAATCAGTATGATAATCTGCTATACCATCAATAATTTTATTATGAACAAGTTCAGCAACTTTATCTTTTAATTCGGTAATATTTACACCATAAGGAACTTCATCAATTACAATATAGTTTTTACCATTCTTTTCTTCAATTGTGGCTTTGCTTCTTATTGTAATAGTACCTCGTCCAGTTTCATAGGCTTTTTTAATTCCACTATTACCTAAAATAATACCACCAGTTGGAAAATCTGGACCTTTAATATATTGCATTAATCCTGCAGTATCAATTTCGGGATTATCAATATATGCCACACATCCATCAATAACTTCTCCTAAATTATGAGGTGGAATATTAGTAGCCATACCAACCGCAATACCCATTGTTCCACTTACTAATATATTAGGAAATCTTGATGGCAAGACTTCAGGTTCTTGTTCAGATTCATCAAAGTTTGGCATAAAATTAACCGTATCTTTATTAATATCTCTTAAAAGTTCTAAAGAAATTCTAGAAAGTCTAGCCTCTGTATAACGAGAAGCGGCTGGTCGTGGAATAGAAATATTACCAAAATTACCATGTCCATCGACTAATGTATGTGTAAAGTTAAAATCTTGAGCAAGTCTAACCATGGCATCATAAATACTTGAATCACCATGAGGATGATATTTACCCATAACATCGCCCACAATACGTGCTGATTTACGATGTGGTTTATCTGGTGTATATCCTGATTCATACATTGACCATAAAATTCTTCTATGAACAGGTTTAAGACCATCACGCAAATCAGGAACTGCTCTTGACATAATAACACTTACTGAATAATCAATAAACGATTTTTTTATTTCTGGTACAATATTATTTTCAATTATTTTATCTTTTTCTTGATTCATCTTAAACCTCCTAAATATCTACATTTTCTGCAAATTCAGCATTTTCTTCAATAAATTTTCTTCTCGGTTCAACTTCTTCACCCATTAACATTGAAAATGCTTCATCAGCAGCAATCGCGTCATCAACAGTAATTCTTCTTAATACTCTTGTATTAATATCCATTGTTGTTTCATTTAACTCTTCTGCATCCATTTCTCCTAAACCTTTCATTCTAAATATTTCATATTTTGTATTAGGATTTAATGATGCAAGATAAGCATCTCTTTCTTTTTCATCTAAAACATATTTTCTTACCTTACCATGTTTTATACAAAAAAGTGGAGGTTGAGCAGCATAAACATGCCCTGTTTCTACAATCGGTCTAAAGAAACGATAGAATAAAGTTAGTAATAGAACTCGAATATGAGCACCAACGACATCGGCATCAGTCATAATGATAATTTTATCATATCTAAGTTTGCTTAAATCAAAATTATCACCAATTCCTGTACCAAAAGCCGTAATAATAGTTCTTATTTCTTCATTAGATAATGCTCTATCAATTCGGGCTTTTTCAACATTTAATATTTTACCTCTTAAAGGAAGAATGGCTTGTGTCATTGAATTACGTCCTTTAACTGCTGAACCACCGGCTGAATCCCCTTCGACAATAAATATTTCGCAAACTGATGGGTCTTTTTCTTTACAATCTTCTAGTTTTCCACCAAAATTAACAATATCTAAATCACTTTTTCTTCTAGCAACTTCTCTGGCTTTTTTAGCAGCAACTCTGGCTCTTGAAGCAGTCATGGCTTTGTCAACAATAATTTTAGCATCATTAGGATTTTCCATTAAAAATCTTTCAAAACCTTTAGAAAATACATTATCGGCTAATTTTCTTACTTCTGAATTACCTAATCTTCCTTTAGTTTGTCCTTCAAATTGAGGATTAGGATGTTTACAAGAAATAATCATTGTAAGACCTTCTTTAACATCATCACCAGTTAAAGATTCATCTTTTTCTTTTAAAATATTGGCTTTTCTGGCATAGTTATTTATGACTCTTGTTAAGGCTCTTCTAACACCTTCTTCATGCGTACCACCATCATGAGTATTAATATTATTAACAAAGGAATAAATGCTATCGTTATAACCATTATTATATTGTAAAGCAACTTCAAAGATAATTCCATCTTCTTCACCCTCTAAATGAATAATATTATCATGAATTGGGGTTTTACTAGCATTTAAATAACGTACGTATTCACTAATTCCTCCTTCATAATGAAATGTTTCCCCAGTATCATCTTTTTCATCTCTATCATCTCTAATAGTTAATGATAATCCTTTATTTAAAAAGGCTAATTCTCTTATTCTAACTTTTAAAGTTTCATAATCATAAATATCGGTATCAAAAATATCAGGGTCTGGCTTAAATGATACTGTTGTACCAGTTCTATCCTTTTCACATTCGCCAATTTCTGTTAATTTTTGAACAGTTTTACCACCATCAGCAAATTTTGCTTCATATATTTTACCATCTTTAAATACTGTGACATTAACCCATTTAGATAAAGCATTAACAACAGAGGCTCCAACACCATGAAGACCACCACTTACTTTGTAGCCGCCACCACCAAATTTACCACCAGCATGT
>CANRCL010000016.1 GCA_947629115.1 uncultured Bacilli bacterium
TACCTTATGTAAAGCCAAAAGAAAAGAAACTGTCATGAAATTAATTACTTAATTTCGCGACAGCCCCTTTTTTATTTCTTCTTGGTTTTAACAGCAGTTCCATAAGCAATAATTTCAGCGGCTCCACCCATTACAGCGGAAGAACCATAACGAATATTAATTATAGCGTCGGCTCCTAGGCTTTCGGCTTCATCAACCATTCTTTTAGTAGCCATTTTTCTAGCCATGGCAATCATTTCGGTATAACCAACAATTTCACCACCAACGATAGTTTTAAGACCAGCCATAAAATCACGACCAATATTTTTAGATTGCACAATTTGTCCTTTAACTAATCCTAAAACTTCAGTTATCTCTTCATTAGGTAAATAATCAATATTTACTAGCCTCATCTTCTTCACCTCCTAAAATTTCTTTAATCCTTATAACTAAATTATAAACAATTCCTAAAACAGGTACTCCTAAAATAATTAAAAGAAAAATAAATAAAAACCAAGGACATTTTTCTTCCATTGTTATTTGAAAATAACTTATTGTTGCTATTAAAAATAAAAAGATAGCACTAAAAATTAAACTAGCAATAATGGCTCCAATTATTTGTTTTTTATGATTACTATTATTTTTAAACATTGTAAATCCCTCCTTATTTAAGACTCTTACATTATTAAAATATTTATCAATAACGATATTATTAAATTGTACGTGGCTATTAATAATTTCTTCACATAATTTTTTAACATTAATATATTTTTCTTCTATTTTTTCAATTTTAGTTATTCGGTCTTTTAAACATTCTTCTAAAGATAAAGTTCCATTATTTAATGCAATTAATTCTTTTATGGGAACATCTAATTCTCTTAAAAATTTAATAACCTTTAATTTATAAATATCTTCTTCATTATAAATACGATAACCATTCTCTTCTTTTCTTTGAGGACTTAATAAGCCATTTTCTTCATAAAAACGAATACTCTTTTTAGAAAGCCCCACCATTACTTCTACATCACTTATTAGCATAATTCTCCTTTCAAAAAATACTATAAACTATAACCTTGGGTTAAAGTCAAGAAAAAAATCTTTCCAAATCATAGAAAGATTAATTATTAACTTTAGTTTTAACTTTTATTGCTCCTTTATCACATTTATTACCCCAAGCATCGATAAGTTCACCATCTTTATATACGCAAATTCTTTCACAATTATTAGCGCAACCTTTGCATTCTATACCTTTAGTTTCAAAAGTTATATCTTCAATATCAAAATTAAAATTAATTTCTTTTTCTTTTTTAGAAAGAATGGCTACTCCTAAAGCCCCCATTAAATGCGAATTAGCATCAACAGTAATTTTTTCACCAGTTGCTTCTTCAAAGGCTTTTATAACTCCTACATTTTTAGAAACTCCCCCTTGAAAAACAATTGGTGGTTTAATTTTCTTACCCTTACCTACATTATTTAAATAATTATTTACAACGGCTTTGCATAAACCAGCAATAATATCTTCTTTTTTATGTCCAATTTGAGCCTTATGAACTAAATCACTTTCGGCAAAAACTGTACAACGCGCCGCAATATTAGTAGGATTTTTACTTTTTAAAGCCATAGCCCCAAATTCTTCAACATCTAATCCTAATCTTCTTGATTGACTAGATAAAAATGAACCCGTACCCGCAGCACATAAAGTATTCATTGCATAATCGACAACAATTCCATTATCAATAATTATTATTTTTGAATCTTGTCCTCCTATTTCAAAAATTGTATGAACATCAGGATATAAAGATAAAGTTCCAATAGCATGAGCCGTTATTTCATTTTTTACCACATTTGCTCCTAACATAACTCCAATTAATTTTCGGGCTGAACCAGTAGTTCCTACTCCCACTACTTTATATTTTCGACGATTTAATTGTTCTTTTAAAGTATGAACTAATCTTTTAACTGCCCCAATTGGGTCGCCCTCTGTCCAAATATATTCACTAGCAAGTATTTGATTATCTTCATCAATTATTATTCCTTTAGTAGATATCGAACCAATATCTACACCCATATATGCCTTTTTCATTATTTAACTCCTTTACGCATCATTATCATATCATAAAATGCTTCTAATCTTGTATTAATTCCCACATCACTAGTTTGAGTATCAAAACTAAAATAAATTATCGGTATTTTATAATCTTCACTTATTCTTTGTAAAACTGGCATTGTATCAATTTCGGGAGTACACCCAAAACTTTTAACGTGAATAATTCCATCACAACCATCTTTAGCATAATCAATAGCCTTTTTAATTGTATACATTGAAGTTGCTCCCATATCATATTTAGCATAATTTTTAATACTTTGTTTTACTTCTTTTTCTGGATTATGAACTATACTATTAGATATATTCATCCATCTTTCAACAATAATTCCTTTTTTAGCCAATTCTTTTTCCATATAATGATTACTATATTCATCCATTATTGTATAATATTCTCCAACTATTCCTACTTTAAGAGGATTTTTTGGTTTATTAACTTCCAATTTTTTTAATCTTCGCATATATAATTTATAAATAATAGATAATTCTTTTTTATCATTAACATCTATTAAATCATCTAAAAAATCTTTATGTAATTTTTCAAAGGAACCATCTTCGACTTCAAATCCCACATTCATTCGAATATAATCTTCAATTTTATCAATTACCTCGACCATTTTAATAGCAAGCATTGTGGCTTGAGCAACTTTTTTAACATTCATATGTGGATTAATTTTTTTAAATTCATCATAAAAGGTTAAAGGATTTCCAAAGGAAGCATTAGCCATATTAACAAATTTTACTTTATAACCTAAATCTTTTAAAATTTGCTCGTGTAATTCACCATAATAACCTAAACGACAAGCCCCACCAATTTGAATTAAAGTATCGGCTCCTTGTTCAATGGCTTCAATATAACCTCCTAAATTATATTTAAAAGGAGTACAAACAAAATCTGGCGAATATTTGGCTCCAAGTTCTAGAGTTCTTTTAGTAATTGGGGGAGCATAAATATATTCACAATCTAATCCTTTGGTTATAATATGTTCAATGGCTACATTATATGAACCTAATCTAGGAAAATTAACTTTTGCTTTACTCATTAATAACCGATTCCTTTCTTAAATTTATGATATCGACAAAACTTTCTAATCGTGTTTCCATTCCCGCTGTTCCCTCTTGGCCATCTAAAATTAAATTAATAATTGGCTTTCCTTTAAATTTCCGAATTATCATTTCGTTAACTAAAGAATCTGGTCCACAAGGAAATGAAGAAACTAAAATAATTCCATCTACTTTATCTTGATATAAAGCCATTCCTCCAACTAATTCTTTATTGAATGTCCAAGGCAATGTTCTACTTATTTGTTTTCCTTTATCACGGGCTAATTTTTCGGGAGCAACACAAGCAAGTATTGAATCACAATTAAGTTCTTTTAACGTATTAATTATTGGTTCCCCAATATATTTATCATAAATATTATAAGGATGGGAAACAATTAATATTTTTGTCTTATCACTATTTAATAATAATTTTTGATTATTTATTTCTAATAATTTAGAAGTTTTTTCGGCTTGTTTGGCTATATAATAAGCCTTTAATACTTGGGCTTTATTTTTTCCTAAAAATTTTCCCATTTTTAAGAATGCTTTTAATTCTGTTTCTTTATTATGAACATCAATACTATAATATAAAATTTTTAAATTTTTTTCACGATATGTATTATTAACTACATCATAAATGGCTTGAAATTTGGAACAAACAATTTCTTTGGTATTACCAAAAGAAGCCACCCGGGGAATAAAAATATAATCACATTTATCAATTAAATAATCAACATGTCCCATATAAATTTTACTAGATAAACAAGACTCATCAATGGCATGAGCCGTTCCTCTTTTAATAATATCTTTATTAGTTTCCGGACTTACAATATAATCAATTCCTAATTCTTCAAAAAAAGTTTCCCATAATACGTGATACTTATAATATAAAAATCCTCTTGGAATACCAATAGTCATAAATACACCTCATACAATATAATAACATAAAATGGAAAAATACTAAATTATAAAAAAATGTTGAAAACTATGAAGTTATCAACAAATTTTATCTTCCACTTCTTCGAACTTCTTCTTCAAATTCTTTAGCCAGTTCTTTAATATCTACTGGAACATCTGAAGTAAGACCGCGAGCCTCACTTGGAATATGAGGAAAAACATAAGTTTTATCAAATACATCAAGAGGTTTTTCTTCTTCTAATGGTATATCATAAGGAGAATTTATTTCACTTCTAGAAACTCTTTCAATTTCTGGCATTTCCTTAACATTATTTCGCGCATTTTCTTCAGCAGTATGAGTTAACTCGGCTAACTCACTTCTAAAAACAGTTGGAATATTATCATAAGATTGGAATACTTGAGAATTATAATCTTTATTTACTTGAATATCTTTTTCTGTCATAGTTTCCGTATTAATTTCTGTATCATTTGCTAAAGTCATTAATAAGCCAACTAAAGTTTTATCTAAAGATTCTAAAGGTATATATAATTTAGATGGGTAGTTTTTTAAAATTTCACGATTAATTTTCTTACGTTCATTTTCTCTTTTACTAGTGCCATTTAAAATTTTATACTCTAATTCTCCAACTTTAGAATCTAAATTTACTAATAAATCATCAATTCGCGAATCATATTTAGCATTTGGTTTTCTAAAAAATTTAATTGCATTATTAATAATTAAAGTTATATCATCATTTAAATAAATATATAAGGCATCATTTTTAGTTATTTTTCCCTCATTAGTCACTTTATCATATTTAACGTGTCTTATTTTATGGGTTTCTAATTCATCAAAAGCCTTACTAACGTCTTCATCTTTTAATGGCATTAAGTTAAAACTATTCTCATCGCTAGTAATTTGATAAAAACGATGACCAAATTCTTCATCATAAATAAAATAATATTTTTTATGCATAATTATCACCTAATCTCTTATTTAATATATTATCTAACATATCATACTCTTTAGTGGTTAAATCATTGTTAATAACTAATTGATTATCAACAACATCATATGAAGATGCTACAATATCATCATCAATTGTATAAATAATATATTTTTTTTGAAAATCTAAATCATAGTGAGTAAATAATACTTCTGCTTTTATTTTATGACCCTTATTATCATATAGTTCTAATCCTTGCATATTATCACCTACTATAATTTTAGTAGATATCTTTTAATTTGGCAATATCCAGTTTTAATTTGACATATTTTTGACAATTATTTAACCTTTTGTTCAAATTTTTTACGCGAAAGTTTTTTAGAACTATTTATAATTATTTCTTCCATACTTTGTTCATTAATATTACCATAATTAAATTGTTCACGTAATGTTGTAAAATCGCCATCACATTCACTTACAATTCCATCGGTTAATATATGCATACTTGGTCCTTGCCAAATAGTATCGTTTTCAACATAATAATATTTAGGAATTTCCCGTATTGGTATTTTATAACCATTTAAATTTTTTGCATTACCGGAATCAATTATTTGTTCTGGAGCATTAAACCCAAAAAAGTGTTTAGAATTATTGAGTAATTTTTTAATATTTTCATAATATTGACGATATAAAGTTGGATTTTTTAATCTTATCATCTCTAATTCTCTTTTATGAAATTGGTCCATTGATAAAAGGACTTTACAACGATTTTTACCATTAGTAAAATTAGCAATATAATCATCTAAAACATCTAATAATTCTTCAAATTTTTCATTATATAAAGTTCCATTAGTTATTAGAGAAATGCTAAATAGTGGTAAAAATGATTTAATAATACTCTCTACTAATTCCGTAAATTTTTGTTCATCTATAAAAGGTTCGCCACCACAAATGTTTAAATTTCCAACTAAAGTTAATTGTTCAAAAACTTTTTCCATAGTTTCTTTATTCATACTATGACAACCCGAACCATAACGCATACAATGGGCACAATTTAAATTACATTTTTCAGTTAATACAATTCCTAAATTAGTTAAAACTATTTGACTCATAAAAAAATCACCCTTTTTGATGGGATTTATTATAACACATTATTTAAAAATGTAAAGTTGATTTATTTGGCTCTTCTTCATAATTACTCATTGTCATATTATATTTTTCTTCATAAAGCATTTTTAATATTTCTAAACGATTAACATATTCGCCACGCATTTCATCAAAAATATAAATTGCTGATAAATCATAAAGATTAACGGCTCCGACTTGATGGTCTTCTAACTTATCAACTTCAATTTCTAAAACGGGAGTTTTATCATAATAAAATAATTTATCGCCCCCGAGTGACCAAAAAACTTCTTTATGATGGCCACCTCTTACTTTTTCTTTGGCTCTAACATAACCAGTATTCACAATATCGGCGATTTGATTCATCCCAGTTTTTCTATAAATATGTAAATTATCAGTTTTTAAAGCAATAGGATTATCTCTTCCTAAACCTAATCCATCACTATAAAATACTCTATTTACGGAACTTGCAATTCTATCATCATTCATTTTATTTTTCCTTTTCTCTTGAGTTAACACTTAAATAATTACTAATATTGCCCTCTTCATCTTTAATCCAGATATAATATTTTTTATGTTCAAAAATAGAAATAGTAGCAACATTATCTTTTATATCATTCCAGCATAATGAATTACTTGTTGGTCTTGTCCTAGTTGATTTTACACAATATTCTTTAGCATCTCCAGAAGTTGTAATCGTAAGTTTTCCATCTTGAATTAAAAAATCTTCAATTTTAGCATCCATATCATTTTCAACTTTAACATAATAAGAATCACTTTCATAATTAGGCATTACATTAATTACCGCAACAACAATAAAAATACCTAAAACAATAATTCCTGAAATAATAATAAAAGATGTCATTGTATTATTTTTCATTTCTTTCCTCCGTATAATCTCTAAATAACTTAACATATACTGGTTTTAATAATTCACCAATTACAAAAGTTATAAAGCAAATTCCTAAAGTTAGTATCACACTTTGCATTTTTAAGCCCTCAACGACAAAGAATTTAGATAATCCGGTAGTTAAAATAATAACTTGTATTATTAATAAAATGAAAACCCCTATTGTTAATCTTTTATTTTCAAATATTTTAAAGTTCAAAACTGAATGTTTTAAATTACGACAAGAAAATGAATATAATAGTTCATGAGCAATTAAGAAAATAAACATTAAAGAACTAGCAATATTTACATCTTGAGTTTTGGAATAATAGATAAAGATACCTAACATAATTATCGATTTTAATATCGCTCCAATAACTATTTTAGAAGTTAAGAATGGTGTAAAAAATGTTTTGGAGGCTCTATTAGCAGGAGTATTATCCATTACATCACTATCTGATTTTTCAAAAGCAAGCATTATGGCTGGTATAGAATCGGTCACTAAATTTAACCATAAAAGTTGTAAAGTTGTAAACATTTCCATATTCATAAGCATTGAAGCAAAGACTAGTATAACTTCTACTATATTACCCGCTAAAAGATATAAAATAACTTTCTTTATATTAGCCGTAATTCTTCTTCCCTCTTCAACTCCATCAACAATTGTTGAAAAACTATCATCTACTAATATACAATCAGCAACTTTTTTTACAACTTCTGTTCCCGTTATTCCCATACCAATTCCAATATCGGCTTTTTGAATCGCTGGAGCATCATTAACTCCATCACCAGTCATTGCTACTATTAATCCTTGACTTTGTAAAGATTCTACTATTCTTAATTTAGTACTTGGTGATATTCTAGCATATACTTGATAATATTTAACGGCTTCTTTTAATTCATCATCAGTCATTTTATCAACAACTTTACCCTCAATGGCTTTATCATCAGCATTAATAATTCCGACTTGTTTAGCAATTGCTGCTGCTGTATTAATACTATCACCAGTAATCATTATTGGTTTAATACCTGAATGTTCACAAATGGAAATGGCTTTAGGAACACTTTCTCTTGGTGGGTCCATCATTCCAATTAAGCCAATAAAAATCATATCATTTTCTGGCTTATCTAAATTATCACATTTATAAGCAAAGGCAAGCATTCTTAAAGATTTTTTAGACTCTTCTTTTTCTATTTTTAAAATTTTATCTTTATATTCTTTAGTCATTGGGTGTATTTGCCCATTAATTATGTATTGGGTTGAATTATTTAATATGGAATCTAAACTACCTTTAGTAAATGAATACTTCTTACCATCAATTTCATTAATTGTACTCATCATTTTTCTATCAGAATCAAAAGGATATTCTTTTACTCGCGTATTCTTTAAATTAAGATTAAATTTTTCTAAATATTTATAAATGGAAACTTCTGTTTCATCTCCCAAATATATTTCATTATTTTTAGTGACATTATGACAACTACTAGCGCACATCTTTAATAAATCAGCATTGGGAATAGTATCTTCATCATTATATAAAGTATCATTAACATATAAAGATTTTACTAACATTTTATTTTGCGTAATCGTTCCTGTTTTATCTGAACATATAACATCAGTAGACCCTAAAGTTTCAACCGATGCCATCTTTCTAATAATAACATTCCTTTTAGCCATTGCTGTCATACCTAAAGATAAAATAATTGTAATAATAGAACTCATTCCCTCAGGTATTGCTGCAACCGCAAGAGAAATAGATAACATTAATACATCGAAGAAATCATTTTTCATAATTAAGCCAATAATCATCATTACAATTATAATGGCTAGAATTACATAAGTTAAAACTTTACTTATTTTATTAACCTTTTTTTGAAGAGGTGTTAAATCACTTTTCTTATTAATTAAACTACTTGCAATTTTGCCAAGTTCCGTATTCATACCAGTTCCAATAACAACAACAAAAGCATGACCGTTGACTACATTACAACCAGCATAAACCATATTTTTTCGTTCATATAATTCTTTTTCTTCTTTAATATCGGCATTATCTTTTTTTATCGCTTTAGATTCACCAGTTAAAGTAGATTCATTTACTTCTAAACCATCAGATGAAATAATTCTCGCATCAGCAGAAACATAATCACCGGCTTCTAATTCAATAATATCTCCAACCACAACTTTTGTGACATCAATTGATTCTTTAAGGCCATTTCTTATTACATAATTATTAGTAATAAACATCTTATTTAATTCCTCAATCGCAACATCGGCTTTTTTCTCTTGAACAAAACTTAAAATAGAATTAATAACCACGATTACTATTATAATTATTGAATCAACATAAGACTCATTTCGGGCATAAGAAATAATCGCCGAGAATATGGAAGCAAAAATAAGTAAAATAATCATAAAATCATTAAATTGTTCTAGAAATAAGATAAAATTAGATTTCTTTTTTCTTTCAACTAATTTATTTTCGCCATCTCGTTCTAATCTTTTAGCGGCTTCTTCTTCTGTTAAACCTTTAATATTGGTATCTAATCTTTTATATAATTCATCAATAGTTTCATTATAACCCATTAATTTTTTCTCATCTTTCATAATTTACCTACCTATCATATACGATGTAATAAATAAAAGTATAAGTAATACTATTCCAATAATTACAAAAAAAGTTAAAACATTTATTAATACAAAATGCCTATTATCTTCTAATTTTATTCCACAATTACGACAATAAGTATCTTCTTCTCTTACATCACTTTGACAATTTAAACATTTCTTCATTTTAAATTCCTAACTTTTCTTTCATAATATTCACTATCTCTAAACTACTTTTTTGCATATTATTTCCGTGTAAATAATAATCGTGAATAGCCTCAGCAATTGTTTCTAATGCCATTAAATTACCTTTTTCATCTTTAATATTAGCATATTTGGAAATACTACTAATAAATGTATCTAAATCTATTCTCGTATTATACTTATTATTATACCTATTTAAGGCTTCATTTACAATATCTAATGCATAAAAACCATCTTCAAAATTTTGCATTAATTCATCAACTTCAGAAGCATTTTCTTCCGTTATAAAAGTAATATTTTCTAAATTATTTTCTTTTAAATAAGCCTTAAATGTTATAAAATGGCCTAATTCATGAGCAATTGTTGATTCCCAAGTCGCATCTTTTACATACCAATTTTCTCCGACGACTTTTTCTAATTTTTGATTTAATATTTGAGAATTTAAAAAGTAATAACTATTTAATAAGATTTGGGTTTTATTAACTTTATTAGTTTTATTAGTATTAACATTTACAAATTGATACATAGGTTGAAAATAAGCAATATATTCTTCTTTAGTTGGAGCATTAGCAATAGTTATATTAGTTAAAGTACCCTTAATATTTGGAAATAAATCATACATTTTAGTAATAACATTACTTATTTTTAAGGCTTCTTCATAATTCATATCACAAAATAAAACACTCGGAATATTATAATCATCTTCTAATTTATATTCCAATGCTCTTAATTCATTATCTTTACTACAAATATAGGCTTGGGAATTAAAATCTTCTTTTATTAAATTAATGGCATCTTCATATGAACTAACTTCTTTAGTATATTTATTATCAGTTTTTATGGCTGAAGTATTATAACCATAAAAATAATTAACTACTTGTTTTTGCAAAACCACTAAAGGTTTAAATAAATCATCACCACGAACAATTAACATTCCAACAAATAGTAAAATACCAATGGATAATAGGGAAGTAAGAATTCTTAATCTTTCATTATGCTTAAAAACAGCCCCATTTTTTATAGCCTTAACATTATTATTGTCTTTTAAATAATTATAACCTTTTGCGGTCCATTCTCCACAGTTATAACAAAAATTATCATCACTTTCTAGTTCACTATTGCATTTTACACATTTCATATAATCACCTAAACTATTATAAATAGATTATATCATAAAAATTTTAGTTTTTATTTATTTAAAGTTATAATGGCTAAACTTAATCCAAAAGTTTCTTTATCTCTTCTACAACTATGAATTTCTTCATTACAATAACTACAAATATCAGAATCAATAATATTTTCATTTTTAATTCCCATCTTTATTAAATCTTCTTTTAATAAACCGACTAAATCAATTAAATATTTTTCACCCTTTTTTTCATAATATTGAGAATTACTATTTTTAGTTAAAAATTTTTCATATACATCAAAATCTACTTCAAAATGATGTTTTCTAATTGATGGACAAAAAGCACAAATTATATCTTGAGGATTAGAATTATATTCTTCTTTTAATTTATTAATTGCCTTAATTATAATTTCTCCTAAAACACCTCGCCAACCGGCATGAACATTGGCAATGACATTTTTAACTGGGTCATATATAAGAATTAAATTACAATCGGCAGCAGTGGCTCCTAGGATAATATCTTTTTTAGTAGTTATTAAACCATCAACATTTTCATAAACTTCTAAATTTAAATCGGGATTATCTTTTAAATATTTTTCTTCAACTATTTTAACATTATTAGAATGATTTTGACTGGCTCTTACTATTTTATTACCATCTAAATTTAAAGCATTAGCAAAAATACGATAGTTTTCAAAATTTTGAGGTTGTGGTATTCCATTTTTTCGAGGTCGAAAATTTAATTCTTTACCAATATAAAAAGCGTGAGTTAATTTTGGCTCATATTCTAATAATTTTTTGAATTGTAAATATTTAACTCCTTTATTCTCTTTAATTATTATTTGACTATTTTCCATACTTTGCCCTTTCTTATATACAACATTTTTAATTCAATATATTAAATTCCTTAATATAAATATATCATACTATAAAACAAAAAGTATTATTTTTTTTATATTTTTACATAATTAAAAAAGAATAACAATTTAATGCTATTCTGTTTCTAAATTATAATCTAATGTTGGATACCCAGTTGTTGAGTCTATTTTCCAACTTGATAATGTATAACCGTCTAAATCCGTTCCTATTGTTTCACTATCTATTGAAGATAAACCAGCACTATTTAAATTTTGAACATTTTGATTTAATTTATATAATAAACTATTACTATCATTACCATCTGGATTTTTCATATTGGCATCAGTTATTGGGTATATACCAGTTAAACTTGTATTACTTGCTACTAATCCCTCTTTATAATAAGCATTATCTATTGATTTTATCGCTCCAGTAGTATTTACATATGCTATCTCTGCTTTATTCGGAGAATTTACTTCACCAATATTATAGACATTATTTAAAGATAAAACACTAGTAATATTTATTCTGCTTATTCCGATACCAGTAGTTTTGGAAGTAATTTTTCCTCTATTATAACTATTAATAATATATCCACTACTTGCATTATCACTATTTTCAAAAATATAAGCAATTCCCCCAGCATGACCACCAGTATTTTTAGCATTTGCAATTAATTCTCCTATATTATAAGAATTCAAAATATATACTGTTGGGCCATTCCATGCTTGACCTAAAATTCCTCCTAATTGTACACTACTAGTATATATAGTATCTTCTTGACCAGTTAAATTTCCAATATTATAACATTTATTTATTATTAATTTTAAATTATTACTAATATAGCCTACAATTCCTCCGGTTCTATTTCCACCAGTTATATTTCCTTTATTATAACTACTTTCTATTTTAGAAGTTTTTGTAATATCATTATAAGTAATATTTCCCACTATTCCTCCAACTTCATTAATAAAATTCCCACTCGTTGAAGAAGTTATTTTTCCTAAATTATAACTATTCGTTATTGTTGTTTTGTTTTCAGAACGTCCTATTATTCCACCAATATTTAAATCATTAATTCCATTTACATTTATAATACTTTCATTATGACTATTTGTTATTTCTAATTCTTTATTGCTCAAACCAATTATTCCACCAGCATAAATTACAGAATCAACTTCACTATTAACTTTTATTTCTCCATAATTACCACTATTTGTTATTATTGTTTTAACGGGATTACTAATTGCTGAAGCACCTACTATACCGCCAAGAGAAGTACCAAGATTATTTTCGATTTTTCCATAATTTTTACAATTTTCTATTGTCAACGTTCCACCTTGATTACTTGAAATTATTCCACCAGTTTGTCCCCCATTGGTTACATTTCCTTTATTTGTACTATTTTTTATGGTTGCAGTTCCATCTGACCAGCCTACTAATCCTCCTACGGCATAACTCCCATTATTACTTGTCACATTTACTTCATTTGTGCAATTATCTATTGTACTATTTGCTATTCTATTTACTAAACCTCCAAGTGGCGTACCTCCAATGGTTTTAACTTCTCCAGTTATTGTTAAATTACTTATACTTCCATTTGTTAATCTCCCTATAAATGCTAACTTTTGGTCTTCATTTTTTGTATTATAAATCCATAAATTACTTATTTTGTAATTTTTACCGTCTATATTTCCCTCAAAAGATTTCTCCAATCCAATAGGTATAAATCCACTTCCATTTTGGTTAGTTAATTCGTCTTTTATTCCCTCTATTCCCGATACTCCATTTATATCTTCAAATCCAGTATCATTATATTTCATATAACTTTCATTTGTGTTAAAGTCTAGATTTCTTTTTAAAATAAAATATTTACTATTATAATTATTGCTATCTTTGTTTACTGAATTAGAGAGTCTTACTAAATCTTCTATATAATTTATTTCATATGGTTCTTCTTTTGTTCCTTTACCTTTAAACAAACTATCATAATATAGATAACATTTAACACTACCTTGGGCTTTCAAACTTATTTTTTTAGTTTCTTCATTATATGTTAAGGCATCAACATTTTGTCCGTTATTATCTATACAGCCACTTTTTATTCTATTTAATGTATAGCCATTTGTTGGAAATGAATTATCTTCCCATTTTGTATATTCTTCTGTTTGATAATTACTTTCTACCATTATTGCTAAACTATTATTTATATTATCATTTTTTATTTTTACTTTTGGTAATTCTTTATATTCTTCTTTTCTATTAGTTATCAAAAATACACTAGTCATTACTACTAATAAAAGTATTATTCCTAGCAATATTTTTTTATTATTTTTCCTCATAAAACATCTCTCTATTCTATGAGTTTATTATAAAATATTACCCCCCCCGGTCAAGTGTTTTTCAAAAGAAATTTTGCCAAGAAAAAAGAGTAAAACTCTTACCCTTTTTAAAATAATTTATTTATTATTTATTTTTACTTTCATAATATTTTCTTAATTCTATATTAAATATTATGGCAAAAGCAAAATACATAAATAATGAAATAATTGCTAAAATTAAACTAACATAACCAAGAGTTGTCATACAAATTTTATCATTTAAAGCAGAATTATAACCTAAATTATAACCAAAAAGAATACTAAAAATAACTGCAACAATCAATGTAGATAAGACTCCAAGATATATGTTTTTTCCATAATATGTATTAGCAAATTCTTTAGTAATTTGTTTATATTCTGCTTTATTTAATTTATAAATCATAATATACTTCAAACTTTCCTTTCTTATTTAATTACATTATTCAGCATTCAAATATAATTGTCCATCTTCACCAAAATATAGAATATCATTTATATCTGTTTTTATGTGAGCATATACTTTATCATTAACTTTAGTTGTACCGATTTCTCCTATATTTGGAGTATTATATTCTTTCAAACTATCTTTAACTTTATTTAAATATTCTTTGTCATTAGTAATTTCATTTTTATTAAATTTAGCATATAAAACACTAACAAAATCAACATTTTCAATTAAAATAAAATAATAATCATTTGTTTCATATAATAGATAATCTGCAACTAAACCATCTGTAAGAATAACTTTATCATTTGTTTTGGTATTAATAAATTCAAGATTATTGTCTTTATCTAATTGTAATTTAAAATTATATTCAGTTTTTGTTGTCGTATATGTTGGTTCCATTGGATTTCCATTTTCATCAATCTCATTTGTATCATTAATTACTGTATTTTCAACTATATGAGACATGTTGTATTCATTATGATAATAATATTGAGTTTCAAAATTATCTCCCAAACTTTTTTTCTCATAAGTAGTACAAACATAATAATCTTCATAGCCCTCTGGAGTGTATAAACCAGAACCAAGATATAAAACGGCTGCAATTAAAGGTAAACCAAAATATAATACTTTTGGTAATGGTTTTATTTCTTCATTATCTGTAAATTTTATTTGTCTAAATAACCAATAACAAATTATCGCCATAGCAACAATTATTACAATGGAATCAATTGTATTATATAAAATAATTGCTGAAGTTGGATTTCCAGATACACAGTCTCCTAAATAAACTGTTTCTCCTATCATAATTGAAAAATCCCAAAAAGCATGAATTAAAACTACACTCCAAATATTTTTAGTTTTATAGTAAATACAAGCAAAGATTATTCCAATAAATGTCGCATTTAAAATTTGAACTAAAGTATCAATTAAAGTTTGTCCTACAAAAATATTGGTTATATGCATTGCTCCAAATACTAAAGAAGAAAGAACAATAGATAAAATAATATTTTTCTTACTATCTTTAAATCTTTCTAAAAATTCATTTAGAAGCCAACCACGGCATAAAAATTCTTCAGCAATGCCAATTAAAAAACAAAAAGTTGCTAAATTTAAAATAACAGGAATATTTATTTCTTTATATATAGTGGTAATATTTAAAATTAATATTACTAAGCCAATAAATATTATAGGTAATCCTAATTTAAAACCTTTTCCCAATTTTTCACTCTTTTGTTTAAAGATATAAGAATTTTTAAAAAGCAAAAGAATAATTAAAATTAAACCAGCAAATATTGCTTCGGTAATTATTTCCTTTCCATATTTAAGACCCATAAAACTATTATAAAGAATTGAAACACCAATGTTATTAATAAAATCTATTATCATAAATAGAAATACCATTCCAATAAAATAAAGCCAAATATTTCTCTTTTTCTTTTCCATAACTCAAACTCACCTCACTTCCTATTAAATAAAAGTCAAAAACATATTTTTACAACATTTATTTAATAGTAAAAAAGTGATTATTTTAACTTCTATTCTAATAATTATATTATAAAATAATACCCCCCCCCAGTCAACATTTTTTCAAAAAAATTTTTAAAAAAAGAATAACAAATTAATGCTATTCTGTTTCTAAATTAAAGTCTAATGTTGGGTACCCAGTTGTTGGGTCTATTTTCCAACTTGATAATGTATAACCGTCTAAATCTGTACCTATTGTTTCATTATCTATTGAAGATAAACC
>CANRCL010000017.1 GCA_947629115.1 uncultured Bacilli bacterium
TGATTTTTTTGCCATTTTAAAATACCTACTTCCGTAGATATTTTATCACATTCTTCGATTTTATGATTTTATCCTGAAAAATTATTTACTTATTTGTCTAGGCGAGTTAATATTATTATAAGGAGGTATAAAAAATAAGAAGCCAAAGAATAAGAAGAGGTTAAAAATTAAAAAGGAAAGAGGTAAAATATGGAACAAAAGAAGAAAAAGAAAAAAGGGTTGAAAATTGTTTTAGTAGTGGTTCTAGTTTTACTGGCTTTAGTTGCTGCCGATACAATGGCTGCTCGAGTTTTTAAAAGAAGTCCATTAATTAGTTTTAAAGAAGATTTAGATGGTACAAGTTATGTTGATAGGGGCATTATTATTGATACATTCTATTGTAAAAAAGATAAAGATGTAGAAATCGAATGGCTATATAAATTTTCTAAATTTACTTGTCCTAAAAAAGTCCAAGACGAAACTATTTATGGGTATATAACTGAAGTTAAAGATAATAGTTTTATAATAGAAATTACACAAGATAATTCTTATTCTAAAGTAGGGGATGTTGTAAATATTATTCCTACTAGTGGTAAATTTGATTATACCAAAAACACTTATGTTAAATTAAATGGTTTAACAAATAAAGAAAATGAAAAATTAACAATGGAAGCCAAAGAAGTAGCCGTTTTAGATAAAACAGATTTAGATAGTTTAAAAAATTCTTTAGGGGCTTTAATATCTACGAAAAAAACTGAATTAAAAGAAACTAAATTAAGTAAAATAATTGATGTTAGTTTAAAAAAGGTAGACTATTCTTATAGTGAAAAAACTAGTGCCGGTATGTATGTAATACTTAAAACATCTGATAGTAAAGTGACTAAAGCATTAAATAGTTATTTTAAAAAGAAAGATAAAAATTATCAAAAAATGCAAATTAATGAATATATTGTTTATGTTTATAATGGGCAAACTGATTATAAATTAGTTAATGAATTAAGTAATTGTGTTAAATAATAAAAAAATTGTTTTAGTTTATTTTAAGTGTTATAATTTTAAATGGAGGAAGGTAATATGAAGAAATTTTTAGTAAGTTTGGTGGCAGTATTGTTTTTAGTGCCAATGGTTGTAAGAGCCGATGGAACTGATACAACGGAAAAAGAATTAGTTAAGGTTTATATTTTTGAAGCCGGAGGATGTCCTGCTTGTGAAGATGAACTTGAATATTTACAAGGTCTAGATTCTTATAATAAGAAATTTGAAATTGTTCGTAAAGAACTATATACTTCCCATACTACTTGGGAAAATGGTGCTGATTATGAATTAGGAGTAAAAGTAGCCAATTATTATAAAAAAGCATTAGGATTTACAAAAGTCACTTATACATCTACACCTTTAGTAGTTATATCTGATTTATATGGTGGTAATGTTGTTAATACTTCATTAGAGTCAATTATAGACCAAGCATATGAAATAGGAGATAAAGATGTAGTCACTTGTTTAATGAATAATGGAGAAGAATGCCAAATGCCAACTTCCGTAATTAAAATTATGGCCATAGTTGGTACTGTAGCCGTAGCAGTAGTTGTTTTAGGAGTAATGGCTGGTGTTACAATTCATAATGATAATAAAAAATCTTATAATTCTAAAGAATCTAAAAATGAAAAGAAAATTGAAGTAAAAGAAGAACAAAAAGAAGAGGCTAAAGAAGAAAAGAAAGAAGAAAAAGTTAAAACTTCTGAAAAAGAAGAGGTTAAAAAATCTTCTAGTAATAAAGCCGCAGCCAAGAAACCAACAACCAAGAAAACAAGTTCAAACAAAACTGCTAAAAAAACTAATTCTAGTAAAACAACTAAAAAAACTACCAAGAAAAAATAAATTTAAGGAGTTAACATTAAACTCCTTTTTATATGGTTAAAGATAAATAAGTTGTGATATAATTTAGTAAGGGTAGTTATTATGAGTAAAAGAAAGAAGAAAAATAAAAGTTATATTATTACGTTAATTTTAGTAATATGTATTTTAATCTATTATAATTTTGAAACCGAAATTAAAGATTTTATTTATACTAATTTTTTCCCTATACCAACTTATAATATTGAAGAAATTCCTCCTTATGATGGCAAAGAATATATATTTATTAATAATAATGAACCTAATTTTAAAGAAGAAGATAAACAAACAACTTCTTATGAAAATTATAGTGATTTAGATTTTTTAGGTCGGGCTGGTGTAGCAATAGCAAATATTAGTACTGATTTAATGCCCACAGAAGAAAGAGGACAATTAGATGCTAAACCAAGTGGTTGGCATACGATAAGATATGATGATATTATACCGGGTAAATATTTATATAATCGATGTCATTTAATTGGATTTCAATTAACGGGAGAAAATGATAATGAAAAAAATCTTATTACTTGTACAAGACAAATGAATACGGGAGCAATGTTAGAATTTGAAAATAAAGTTGCTCTATACATTAAAAAAACTAATAATCACGTTTTATATCGTGTGACTCCTATTTATGAAAATACTAATTTAGTTGCTAGTGGTGTTCAAATGGAAGCCTTATCAATTGAAGATAATGGTAAAGGTATTAAATTTAATGTTTATATTTATAATGTTCAAAAAGGAATAAAAATCGATTATAAAACTGGAGATAGTAGTCGAGAATAATTAGATTATTAATGGTGGTATTATGGAAAAAGAAAAAAGTTATATTTTAGGAATTATTGGTGGTATATTAGGAGGATTTATTGGCAGTGTTCTGTGGATTTTATTATATGTTTATGCTAATTTTGCATATTCTTTTCTGGCTATTTTAATCGCTTATGGCATTTTAAAAGGCTATCAAATATTTGATGGTAAAATAGATAATAAAATTTCTTGGATTATAGGAATTATCTCCTTTATTTGTGTTAGTATTACAACTTTAATAATTATTCCTAACCTTTTATTATTAAAAGAATATGGTACGTTATCTTGGTTAAATTTTAAAACTTTATTTATAACTAAAGAATTTTTATTTGCTCTTTTAGGAGATTATATTTTGGCTTTGCTTTTTACTTTTATGGGGTTATTTATTACTATCAAAATTGTTAATTTTAAAAAACTTGATATGCCTAAAAAAAGATTAAAAGAAATAAAACAATTTATGATTAAAAATAATGCTTTAACTAAAGAAACATCGATTAAAAAAGAAGATATAAAAATAAGTAAGAGTGAATTTAAATATTTATTTCAAAAAGGAATAATAAAAAAATATAAGGGAAAGTATTATTTAAATAGTAATTTAGAAAAAGAAAAATATCATAAAATAATTTGGTTAAGTATTAGTATAGGAATAATTTTTATAGTTAGTTTAGGTATTAATATATTAACAAATGATAATAATAAAAGAAGTGTAAGACCTATTATTTATAAAATAAGTAATAATTATCAAGAATATAAATATGATGAAGATGGCGATAGAGGATGGAGTTATTTTCCTAAAAATGATATAACGGGAGAAAATGGATTAATTTATGTTTTTTATTATACTGATGAAAATATAAAAGATGTTGATTCTCCTAAATTAATGGAAGAAGTTTTTCAAAAAGAAGATGGCTATATAAATAGTGAAATATTCACTAATAAGAATGGTTATCAAGTATTATATATAGAATTTGAATTAGATGATTATTATGCTTTTTATTACTATGTTTTTAATGGCAATAGATATGCCTTTATTGAGGGAAGTATTCCTCAAAATGTTAATAATCTTAAATTAAAAGATGATATTAGAGAAGTTGCTGAAACCTTAAAGTGGCGATAAATATTAAATCTTTTTTCCTTTTCACAACAATATCACATAAAAGATATAAGATTATATTCATCAATTATTTAGGATTGTAATATATTATAAAAGTTGATAAAATCATTAATAGAGCGTTTTTGGAAAGGAAGATTTTAATGTTTAAATTATTAAGCAAATTAGGTAAAAGAGAATTATGTTATGCCTTAATTTGTGTTGTATTTATTTCAATAAATGTTTATTTAGAATTAAAAATTCCTGATTATATGTCAGAAATAACAATTTTAGTCCAAACTAAAGGAAGTACAATGGCAAGTATTTTAAAAGAGGGCGGCTATATGGTTTTGTGTGCCTTTGGTAGTTTAATTGCCTCTTTTGTTGTTGGCTTTTTTGCTGCTAATGTTGCTGCCTATTTTGGAAAAATAATGCGTTATTCAATATTTGCTAAAGTTGGAGAATTTGGAACAGAAGAGATAAAAGAATTTTCTACTAGTAGTTTAATTACAAGAACTACTAATGATGTCACTCAAGTACAAATGCTTATTGCTATGGGCTTACAAGCAATGATTAAAGCCCCAATTATGGCTACGTGGGCTATTATTAAAATATCTGGTAAAAATTTTGCTTGGTCAATGGTTACTTTTTTAGCCGTTGTAATATTACTTATTACAATTATTATTTTAATGGTTTTAGTTTTTCCAAAGTTTAAATTAGTTCAAAAATTAACCGATAATTTAAATAGAATTACAAGAGAAAATTTAACTGGTATTCGAGTTATCAGAGCCTTTAATGCGGAAAATTATCAACGAAAGAAATTTGAAACTGCTAATGAAAAATTAAAGAATTTACAATTATTTAATCAAAAAACCTTAGGAATTTTATCTCCAGTAATGTCATTAGTAATGTCTGGTTTATCTTTATCTATCTATTTTATTGGGGCTATTTTAATAGAAAAGGCTAATATGTTAGATAAGATTACTCTTTTTGGCGATATGGTAGTATTTTCATCTTATGCTATGCAAGTTCTTATGTCTTTTATGATGTTAATTATGATTTTTATTATTTATCCAAGAGCCAGTGTTTCTGCCAAAAGAATTTTAGAAGTTTTAGAAACAGATGCGCATATAAAAGATGGAACCGTTGAAAAAGGTAGTGAAGTAGGAACTGTTGAATTTAAAAATGTTTCTTTTAAGTATCCTGATGCAGAAGAGTATATGCTTCATAATATTTCCTTTAAAGCCGAAAAAGGAGAAACGGTGGCTTTTATTGGTTCAACTGGTTCTGGTAAAAGTACTTTAATAAATTTAATACCTCGATTTTATGATGCTACCGAGGGAGAAGTATTAGTTGACGGAGTTAATGTCAAAGATTATAAAATTGAAAGTTTAAATAATGTTTTAGGTTATATTCCTCAAAAGGCGGTTATATTTAGAGGAACAGTTAAAAGTAATGTATCATATGGAAATACTGATAAAGAAAAACCTAATTTAAAGAAAATTAAAGAAGCCGTTAAAGTAGCCCAAGGGGAAGAATTTGTTTCAAAAATGGATGGAACTTATGATGCCGCAATTGCTCAAAGTGGTACTAATATAAGTGGCGGTCAAAAACAAAGATTAGCGATTGCTCGGGCTATTGCTAGAGACCCAGAAATTTATATTTTTGATGATTCTTTTAGTGCTCTTGATTATAAAACTGATTTTACTTTACGAAAAGAATTAAAAAAATATACTAAAGACGCAACTAATTTAATTGTGGCTCAAAGAATTGGTACTATTAAAGATGCTGATAAAATTTTAGTTTTAAATGATGGCAAATTAGTCGGTATGGGTACTCATCAAGAATTGCTAAAAAATTGTCAAGTTTATAAAGAAATTGCCTTATCGCAATTAAGTGAAAGTGAACTAAAGGGTGATTTGAATGCATAATGGAAGAAGAATGAATAATACTGCTAAAGCCAAAGATTTTAAAAAATCAATGAAGTCTTTAATTAAATATTGTCGTCCTTATTTATTACCTATTATGATTTCGGTTATCTTGGCCTCAATAAGTTCTATTTTATCAATTATTGGACCTGATAAATTAAGAGATATAACCAATTTAATTACTGATGGTTTAATGACTGGTATAAATATGGCTGAAGTAAAAAGAATATCTTTAATTTTACTAATTATTTATGTAATAAGTGCTATTCTTGGTTATATGGAACAATTTATTATGGCTATTGTAACTAATAAATTTTCAAAACAATTACGTAAAGAAATTACTGAAAAGATAAATAAAATGCCTCTTAAATATTTTGATAAAAATAGTTATGGAGATATCTTATCAAGAGTAACCAATGATGTTGATACTTTAAGTATGGCTCTTAATCAAAGTTTGGGTACTTTAGTTAGTGCGATTACTTTATTAATTGGTTCTGTAATTATGATGATTATAACTAATGGTATAATGGCTTTAACCGCAATGGCTTCTAGTTTAATTGGTTTTGCTTTTATGACTTTAGTTATAAGTCGTAGTCAAAAATATTTTGCTGCCTTACAAAATAAAATTGGGGAATTAAATGGTCATATTGAAGAAATGTATGCTGGTCATAATGTTGTAAGAGTTTATAATGGTATTGAAGATGCTAATCAAAAGTTCAAAGAAATTAATGATGAAATTTTTGAAAATGTCAGAAGAGGTCAATTCTTATCTGGTTTAATGCATCCTTTTATGGGTTTTATTGGTAATTTTGGCTATGTTTGTGTTTGTATAGTTGGAGCCTTACTCACTATGAATAATGTTATTGACTTTGGGGTTATTGTGGCCTTTATGTTATATGTTCGTTTATTTACTCAACCTTTATCACAAATTGCTCAATCATTATCTAGTTTACAATCTTGTGCTGCGGCTTCTGAAAGAGTATTTGAATTTTTAGGTGAAGAAGAAATGCCTAATGAAGATGGGATTAGTGAAAAACTAAATCCCAAAAAAGTATTAGGTAATATTGAATTCGACCATATAAAATTTGGCTATGATGAAGATAAAACAATAATTAAAGATTTTAATGTTCAAATTAAATCGGGTCAAAAAATTGCCATAGTTGGACCAACTGGAGCCGGTAAAACAACAATGGTTAATTTATTAATGAAATTTTATGATATTGAAGATGGCGATATTAAAATAGATGGAGTATCAACTAAAAATTTAACGCGAAAAAATATTCATGATTTATTTATTATGGTTTTACAAGATACTTGGGTTTTTGAGGGCTCTATAAAAGATAACATTAAATATAATAATAAAAATATTTCTGATGAAAGAGTAGTAGAAGTTTGTAAAATAGTGGGCTTACATCATTTTATAAAAACTTTACCTAATGGATATAATACTATTTTAACTGATAATGAAACTTTATCTTCAGGTCAAAAACAATTATTAACTATTGCCAGAGGTATGGTTAAAGATGCTCCATTCTTAATACTAGATGAAGCCACTAGTAGTGTAGATACAAGAACAGAAGAATTAGTTCAAAAAGCAATGGATAAATTAACTGAAGGAAGAACTTCATTTATTATTGCTCATAGATTATCAACTATTAAAAATGCCGATTTAATATTAATGATGCAAGAGGGTAATATTGTTGAAATGGGAACTCACGAAGAATTATTAAAAGTTAATGGTAAATATGCTGAACTTTATAATAGTCAATTTGAAAAATTGGAAGAGTAATCTTCCTTTTTATTTGCGATTACATAGTTCATCTAAAGAAGCCTTATATTTTAAACAAATTTGTAAAGCAAAACTAGTAAGTATTAAAGTTTTACCATTTTCATAAGCACTTATTACAGATTGGGTAGTATTTAAAAAACTAGCCAATTCTTTTTGAGTAAGATTATTTTTAAGTCGTAAGTTTTTGAAGTTAAGACCAATAATTTCTTGATTAATTCTATTTTCATTATGCATTTCTTTTCGCACTTTAGTAAGTCCTAAAACATAATCCATATTTATTTTAAAGTAATTACATATTTCATTTAGTTTGTTAAGGGGAATAATTTTTTCATGATTTTCCCATCTTGAATAATTTGGTTGTGACGTATTGAGTATTAAAGCAATTTCTTTTTGAGTTATATCGTTATCTTCGCGAATATCTTTTAAATTATTCATTAATTCAGTTTTCATAAGGTCACCATTAATTGTAATTTTAACTGACAAAATAATTATAAATAAAAAATATACACAAATACGATATTATATGATAAAATAATAAATGATAATAGGGAATACATTAAAAGAAAATAAATAGCCATATTAATAAAGAGAAGGTAAAAACTATGAAGTATATAAAAAATAAAAAATATTCAAAGTTATTAATAGTATTACTTATAGTAATAGGAATAAGTAGTAGTTTTTTGATGTTTAAATCTTATGGCTATCAAGATAAGGAGCTTCCAAAAGTTAGATTAAAAAATGAAACTAAAAATAAAACATTTGCGATAATGTTAGAAGACAATTATCAAGATGGAAATTATACCGAATATGAAAGTGATACATTTCCCACAGATGGTTATACATTTAATGGTGAAAAAAGCAAATGCACAGATACTAATGGAAACATAGTAAAAGATGTATTAAGTTATGATAGTGAAAACAAGTTAATAACATTAAATACTAATAAGACAGTATATTGTTATATTTATTATGATAGAACTATGTTTTTTGGAAGCGGAACAGAAAAGAGTCCATATCAAATAAATCATATAGAAGATTTAGTAAGGCTATCAAATTCAGTAAATAATGGAGATAGTTATAGTGGAAAATATTTTGAGTTAACTCAGAATTTAGATTTTAAAGAAAAAGATTCATATGAAAATAGTGAAAGAACAGACTTTGGAGATATAAATGGAGTAAGTCAAACAGAAACATTAATAAATGAGTTAACAAATACTGAAGGAAGTGGGTTTAAACCTATAGGTAATGCAACATTAAAATTTCAAGGAAATATTAACGGAAATAATAAAAAAATTAGCAACTTGCATATTTCAATTAATGATACAAGTTCTTCTAATTTAAATATTGGCTTTATTGGTTATGCTGAAAATAATGAAATTAAAAATTTGAATGTGCAAGGAAAAATATATGTTAAAGTTAATGCTAATATCGGTTTGATAGGTGCAACAAATGATGTATTAATTGACAATTGTATAAGTGAGATAGAAATAACTTCTGATGGAAAATTGTCTAGTGGTGGAATAGTTGGAGGAAGTTATGGTAATATCACGATAACTGATTGTATTAATAAGGGAAAAATTACTAACAATGATAACGTTGGAGGTATATTAGGTTGGCTAACAAATGATAAAAAAGCTGTAATAGAAAGATGTAAAAATGAAGCAAAATTAATAAATGAAGTAGGTCAAAGTATTGGAGGATTAGTTGGCAGAGATAGCAACGGAAATTCAACAATAAATATAAATGATTCTAGTAATGAAGGAGATATCACTGGAATAAATTATATCGGTGGTTTAGCAGGAAAATTAAATGGAAAAATAAATATTGAAAACTCTAATAATTCAGGTAAAGTTTATAATGAAAAAGGGACTGAAGCATTTGGAATAGGTGGATTAATTGGAGAATTATTAACATCTACTAATAGTAATAAAATTTATAATTCATATAACATAGGTGATGTAATAGATAATCCTCCTAATACTAGATGGGTATTATTAGGAGGATTAGTTGGACGCAATTGGTCTTCGTTAATTATCGAAAATTGTTATAATAAAGGGACTATAGCTAAAGAAGGAACATTAAATTTAAAAAATAATCAAATTGATATTGGAGGATTAATTGGTGTAACAAGAGAAAATAGTATAAATAAAATTGTTAATTCTTATAATGAAGGTAATATTATTGATGGTAATAGACAAGGTGGTTTAATAGGTTTTTGTCATTATTCAACCCAATATATTTACAATAGTTATAATTTAGGAGATATTACTTCTTATATTGATTCAGAAAATATTAATTTATGTTTAGGGGGATTAATAGGTTGGTCGTCAAATAGTAGTGAAAATATTATAAATTGCTATAATTTAGGATTAGTAGTAGCAAATGGTATAGGAACTGCTGGAAATAATTATCTAAGTGGTTTGATAGGAGCTGCAGGTGATTCTAAAATTATAAATATTATAAATTCATTTAATAAAGGACAAGTTGGTGTAAATAATACTAAATTGAATAGTTATTCATTTGGAATTTCAAATTTGTTTGGAACTTTAAATATAAATGTCGAAAATTTTTATAATTTAGGAGATTTAAATGGCAATGTAAAAAATGAATTACTATATAGTTATGGGGCTACTGTTAATTATAATATTAACAATGCTTATTATCGAGAAAATTTAGTGGGAAGTAATATTAATGGGATAGGTACTGCAATAGCTTCTTTAAATACGCAAGCTTTTGTTGATACATTAAATAATAATATGTATAAAATAGATTTGGCAAGTATTGATGAAAGTTTGAAAGGCTATAAATTAAATGGTTGGGTACTAGGCCTAGATGGTTATCCAATATTTGCTAAAAATATTAAAGATTTAAGTGGACAAGGAAATGATGGAATTAGTTTTGCGGCAAGTTGGACAGATGAGGGAATAACAACTAGTACTAGTGATAAAATTGGCTATGTATATGGTGGGTTGGAAAATCATGATTTTGGAGAAGATTTAACTTTTGTGATTAGATTAAAATTTAACGATATAGAAAAAGAACAATATATATTATCAAATCAAGAAGGAGCAGGAGGAGCATTCATATATAGGAATCAATATATAAGATTAACACTATATGGACAAGATTTACCAACACCTGGTTATATGGCCACACCTTATTCCAAAACAAAACTGAACGCTGATACATGGTATACCATAGTAGGAACATATGATAGTAAAGTCGGGAAAGAAATTTTATATATAAATGGAGGAGAAGAAGCAAGTCAAGCATTAACAGGAAGAATAAAGCCAAGTGTTGTTTTTATAGGAATAGGACAAAATCCATATAAAAATTTATCTACAATAACTAGTCCAACATATGCAACTTATAGTGATGTGTTAATATTTGATCGAGCATTAACAAGTGATGAAATAAAAGAGAATTATAGTAATGTACCCAATCCAGTTAATAAGAATGAATTACTATTATGGTATAAATTTAATTAAGAGATAATAAAATGTTATTATTTCTTTTATTTTTCACGTTAAAATAATTTAAAAAACACATATAATATGGTAAAATAAGTCATAAGGAAGTGGAATAAAAGATGAAAACACGTACAAGATTTGCTCCATCTCCAACTGGGTTTATGCATATTGGGAATTTAAGAACAGCAATATTTGAATACCTAGTTGCTAAACACGATGGAGGAGACTTTATATTAAGAATTGAAGATACTGACCAAGAAAGAAAAGTTGATGGTGCCATTGATTTTATTTATGATACTTTAAAACTTTGTAATATTGAAATAGATGAGGGACCAAATAATAAAGGAGAAGTAGGTCCTTATGTTCAAAGCGAAAGATTAGATTTATATAAAAAATATGCTGAAGAATTAGTTGAAAAAGGCAAGGCTTATTATTGTTTTTGTTCAGAAGAAACTTTACAAGAAATGCGTGAAGTAGCCGATAAAAAGAAAATACCTTTTATGTATGATGGCAGATGTTCTCATTTAACTCAAGAAGAAATTGCTGAAAAAATGCAAAAAGGTGAGAAATATGTAATACGGCAAAAAATGCCTAAAACGGGAACAAGTGTAGTTCACGATGTAGTTTATGGCGATGTAAGAGTTGATAATAATGTTTTAGAAGACCAAATTTTACTTAAAAGTGATGGTTATCCAACATATAATTTTGCTAATGTAATTGATGACCATTTAATGCATATTACTCACGTTATTAGAGGTAATGAATATTTAGCCCAAACTCCAAAATATAATTTATTATATGAAGCATTTGGTTGGGAAGCACCAACTTATATTCACGTACCAATGGTTTTAGGAGAAGATGGTAATAAACTTTCTAAACGTAATGGAGATGCTTCATTTATGGATTTATATAATGAGGGTTATTTACCAAGTGCTATAGTTAATTATTTAGTTTTACTTGGCTGGAGTCCAGAAACTAATCAAGAAGTTTATACAATGGATGAATTAATTAAAGCCTTTAATATGAATCGAATTAGTAAATCTCCATCAAATTATGATATTAAAAAATTAAAATGGTTTAATGCTAAATATATTAGAAATTTAAGTGATGAAGATTATTTAAAATTTATTAGACCATTTTTTACCAAAGATGTTAGTGATAAAAATGAAGAATGGGTTGATAAATTATTATTGATTTATAAAGACCATTTAAATTATGGGAAAGAAATAAATGAATTAGTTGATATATTCTTTAATGATGAAATTACGATAAGTAAAGAAAATCAAGAATTTTTAAATAGTGATGAAAATATTCCTAAAGTAATTGCTACTTATAAAGAAGAATTAGCCAATTTAAATGAATGGACAACTGATAACATTGCTGAAGTTATAAATATAGTAAAAGAAAAATGTAATGTTAAAGGTAAACTTTTATATATGCCAATAAGAATTAAAATAAGCGGTGTTGAACATGGTCCAGAACTTCCAGATGAAATTTATTTAATGGGAAAAGAAAAAGTATTAGAAAGATTATCCTAAAAGATAATAGATGATATTACCAAAATAAAAGGAGGAAAATATGCAATTATATAATACTTTAACTAGAAAAAAAGAAGAATTTATTCCTTGGAACAAAGAGTATGTAACTATGTATACTTGTGGTCCAACGGTTTATCATTATGCTCATATAGGTAATTTAAGAACTTATATTATGGAAGATATATTAGAAAAAATTTTAAATTATGTCGGTTTTAAAGTTAAAAGATGTATGAATATAACTGATGTAGGTCATTTATCAAGTGATGCCGATACTGGTGATGATAAAATGGTTAAAAGTGCTAAAGCCGAGCATAAAACTGTATTAGAAATTGCTAAATTTTATACCAATGCTTTTTTTGAAGATTTTGAGGCTTTAAATATTAAAAAACCCGAAATAATTAGTCCTGCTACTGAAAATATTGAAGAGTATATAAAAATAATTGAAAAATTACTTCAAGATGGTTATGCTTATGAAAATGGTGGCAATATTTATTTTGATACCTCTAAATTAAAAAATTATTATGTTTTAACTAATCAAGAAACTGATGATTTAATCGGTGGTGTTAGAGATACCGTCGAAGTAGATAATAATAAGAAAAATAAAGCCGACTTTGTTTTATGGTTTACTAAAAGTAAATTTGATGACCAAGAATTAAAATGGGATAGTCCTTTTGGAGTAGGTTATCCTGGTTGGCATATTGAATGTTCTGGAATTAGTTTAAAATATTTAGGAGAATATTTAGACATTCATTGTGGGGGAGTAGATAATATCTTTCCTCATCATACTAATGAAATTGCTCAATCTGAAAGTTATTTAGGTCACAAATGGTGTAATTATTGGGTTCATGGCGAGCATTTAAATGACCAAACTGGTAAAATGAGTAAAAGTAAAGGGGCTATATTAACTGTTAGTGTTTTAAAAGAAAAAGGGTATAATCCTTTAAGTTATCGTTTTATGTGTTTACAAAGTCATTATCGGAAACAATTAACATTTTCTTTTGACTCTTTAGATGGTGCTGAAAATGCCTATAAAAAATTAAAAAGTAAAGTATTGAGTTTAGATTCTAATGGCGAAATAAATGAAGAAGAATTTTTAAAATACCAAAATGAATTTAAAAAAATATTAGAAGATGATTTAAATACCGCAAATGCTTTATCATTGGTATATGATGTTTTAAAAAGTGATTTAAATGATGCAACTAAATTCAAATTAATTGCGGATTTTGATAAAGTATTAGGTCTAGATTTAACTATAAAAGAAAAAGTAGTAGTTGATGAAGAATTTATTGCTCAAAAAATTGCGGAAAGAAATGAAGCAAAAATGAATAAAGATTATGCAAAGGCAGATACTATAAGAGAAGAATTACAACAAATGGGTATTATCTTAAAAGATACTCGTGAGGGTACAATATATGAGGTATTATAATGAATGGTTATATATTAAATGAGTTATTATTTTTATTAATGTTAATAATTCCTATTGGAGCCCAAATCAATATTAGTATGTCTTATAAAAAATATAAAGAAACTAAAAATAGTATTGGTTTATCTGGTTTTGAAGTAGCGAGAAAAATATTAGATGCTAATGGTTTAGATGATATTTATATTGTTGAAACTGGCGGAAGTTTAACTGACCATTATGACCCAAGTAGAAAAGTAATAAAATTATCAAGAGATATTTTTAAAGGCGAAAGTATTGCTGCTGCTTCCGTAGCCGCTCATGAATGTGGTCATGCTATTCAACATAAAGAAAATTATACTTTTATGCGAATTAGAAGTATGTTAGTTCCCGTAGTTAATTTAGTATCATCATTCTCTTGGTTTGTAATAATGATTGGTTTATTTACTCAATATTTTAAATTATTTTTAGTTGGTATAGGTTTAATTTCTGTTGGTTTAATATTTCAACTTATTACTTTACCAGTTGAATTTGATGCCAGTAAAAGAGCCAAAAAAGAATTAATAAAATTAAAATTAATCGGTAAAGGCGAAGATGAGGGCGTTAAAAAAATGCTTACTAGTGCTGCTCTTACTTATGTGGCTTCCGTTTTAACTTCGGTATTAGAAATTATTAGATTATTGTTATTATTTACAGATGACCATCGTTAATGTTGATAACTTAAATGTTTTCAACATTTTTTCTTTGCATATAAACAATAAGATTAATTGGCAAAAAAATTTTTTCATAAAATAAATTAGGGGGAATTTTTTTATGTTGCATTCTATTTTTGCTGTTGTTTCATCATTTGTCACTTTTATTTTAGGATTAATTAGTAAAAAGAATCCTAAAATAGATAATAAAATGATACCACTTCAAAATTTATTTATTGGTTTATTTACAGCATTAATTTATTATTTAATTACTAAAGATGTCAGTTTAGTTTTAGCAGGTGTTGGTTTATTTACTGGCGGAACTTATGATATTTTTAATAATTTACAAAAAATATTTGATGAAAAAAAGGAAAATTAATTCCTTTTTTATTTATTTATAAATTTATTCCATCAATACTTGTATCATAAATCCATTGTTTTAAATCAGTGTTATTGCCAGTTTCATAAAACTTAATTAATTTTTCAAAAAAGAGTGGTTGATTTTCTTGAGATATACTTATTATTCCACAGCCATTATCTATCATTATTTTATTGGCAAATAACATAGCAACTCTTTTATTTCCATCGATAAACATTTGCCTTCGCATAATCCATAACATTATTTCAATAGCAATTTCTGTTTTAGATTTTTCATTTTGATTTAATAATTCTTGTAATTCTTCTTTTATTTGACTTTCAATAGGAAAGGCAGGTTTCCATTTTGTACCCCCAATATTAACCGGAGTTCCTCTTAATTTTCCTAAATTTTGATCTAGAACTAATTTATCACAAGTAAGTTTATGTAAATGACATAAGGCATTAAAATCATATTCTATTTCTTCATTTTCGAGAATAAATTGCCAAGAATATTTTAAATTATTAATAGCGATTATGTTGTCAACTGTTAAACCATTAACAATACCGCCATCATAAATAGTTTGGGTTTCTGGATATGTTACTCCAATTCCCTCTAAATTAGCACTTTTCCAAATATAGTCAACTATATTTCTTTTGGCAACAAATACATTTTGTTCTCTGGTTAAATTAAATTTATTATTCATAAAGCCATTTTCTCCTTAAATACATTATAACATTTTAAGAGTATTATTTATACTATTTTAGAAATAAATTTTACGAAATATTAAATAAAAACCACTATTAAAGTGGTAAATTTATTTGTTTAAAATATATACTCCAATTGTTAAATAAGTTGCAAATAATAACCAAAGTAGATAGAGAATATTTAAATAGAAAGATGGTTTATAAGTTTTAAAAAACATTATTAATAATTCAATAACTAAATATAAAAGTAGTAATGTCCAGAATATAGTAAATAATCGCCATTTTAAAATGAAGAAAAACACACTCCATAGAATATTTACTCCTAAACTAATATAATAAATTAAATCGATATTTTTATTGCTATCATCATTATTTTTATATAGATAAAATGAAATACCTAAAAGTAAATAAATAATTGACCAAATAATAGGAAATAACCAACCGGGTGGCGCTAATAAAGGTTTTATCAAATTCCCATAATCAATAAAACTACTCATAATTAAACCTATAATTGAACCACAAACTAAAGGAAAAAATAAATAAAAAATACTTTTAACAAATTTATTTTGCAAATTCATCACCTAGTAAATAATATTTATTTTTTTTAAATATATGTTTATAATAATTTTTTATAATATTTCCAAGCCAGAAGGCGAAAAGCATG
>CANRCL010000018.1 GCA_947629115.1 uncultured Bacilli bacterium
GCATATATATTTTTTGCTCCATTTCCTGTTGCTAAGGTATAAGCTATGTTTTCAGTTGTTGCTGTTTTCCAACTACATCCATCCGTTGTATTACTTGTCATCAAACAGTATTGATATACTCCATAACCATCTGTAGCATCATTATAGCTTATTTTTGCTGTTATTGATTCTGTATTAGTAAAGCTATTTACTTGAGTCGAATCAGCTGCCGTTCCGGTTAAGGTTAAACTTGTTAAATTTGGTTTAGTTTTATCTAATGTAATGGATTTATTAGTTGTTCCTTCTACATAACTTGATATATTTCCGGCTTTGTCTCTTACAAAAGCATATACACCTTTGGCTCCATTTCCGGTTGCTAAGGTATAAGCTATGTTTTCAGTAGTAGCGGTTTTCCAATCACATCCATCCGTTGTATTATTACTCATCAAACAATATTGATATACTCCATTTTTATCTGAGGCATCATCATATTCTATTTTGACTGTTATATTTTCCGTATTGGTAAATGATGTATTTTGCGTTGCATCAGCTGCAGTTCCAGTTAATGTTAGACTTGTTAAATTTGGTTTTTCTTTATCTAATGTTATTTTTTTACTAAATACATCTGATATATTTCCAACTTTATTTCTTATAAATGCATATACTGTTTTTTCTCCATTTCCACTTGGTAATGTATATGCTATTTCTTCACTTGTTATTGTCTTCCAACTACATCCCTCTGTTGTGTTACTACTCATTAAACAATATTCTTTTACATCACTTCCATCATTATTACTATAATTGATTTTTACTTTTACATCTTCTGTATTCGTAAATAATTGACTTTGTGTTGCATCTGCTGCATTACCTTTTATTTCTAATCCTGTTATACTTGGAGCCTTCTTATCTAATGTTATTGTTTCACTTACTACGTCTGATATATGATTTACATGATCTCTTACAAACGCATATATTATTTTTTCACCATCTCCGCTTGCTAATGTATATGGTATTTCCTCTTTTGTCGCTGGCTTCCAATCACATCCCTCGGTTGTATTACTACTCATTAAGCAATATTCTTTTACTCCTATACTATCATTGTAATCTAATTTTACTGTTATATTTTCTGTATTAGTATATAATTGATCTTCTACTGATACTCCTACTATTGTTAATGATGTTATTGTTGGTTTATTTAAATCTACTATTACTTCATTACTTTCTTTTACTTTAGATACATTACCTGCTTTATCTTGAACAAAGAAATACATCTTTTTATTTCCTTCACCTTCTGGTAATTTTATATCTAAATCCATTGTTGTTGGACTTGTTATCTCTTGCCATTTACATTCATTTGCATTATTTGTTTCACTTATGCAATATGTATCCAATTCTCCATATTCATCACTATATGTAACTTTCCCTTTGACATTTATAATATCTACATAATTTTCTACTTTGGTTGTTATTTTAAATTCTTCTACTACTGGTATACTTGTATCTAATATTATGGAGTGTTCTTTTCCATCTGTTATATTGTCTCCATTATCTTTTAAGAATACTTTTACTTTCTTTTCTCCATTGGTTGTATCTTTAAATGTATATCTATCTGAAAAAGTATGATTTTCATCAACTGGCTTCCATTCACATTTATCACTTGTTTCATCTTCTGTTATACAATAACTTTCTGTATCTTCATCATTATAACTTATGTATATTAAGTTTGTTTCTTCATTTGTATATTTGGCATTTATTTCGTTAATATAAAAATCATAATCACTTGGTGGTAGCACATTTGTATTTTCTACACTACATATTAAATTCTCGGTTCCTATATCTATTTCTATATTCTTCCCAGCAAGGGCATTTTGATTTCCTTCTTTATTCTTTAACTCTATATCTGTTGTTAATGATGTTTCACTATTTCCTATTATGGTATATTCTATTTTTCTTTTATATTCACCATCTATTTGACCATCCACTATTTCTTTTAAATCTATCTCTTTGGGATTTATGTCCATACTATTTCCATATAATGTTATATTACTTCCAAAATGTACTTTAGCATCTCCCTCTTGTACTATCCCACTAACTTCTTCATTTGTCTTGATTATTAAATCTGATTTACATTTATACATTATATCTTCAGTTTCACTACCTACTACTCCTGCAGTTGATATAACATAATTACTTGGCCCACTCTTATATCTTTCATTTTCTTCTATAGTTGCCCAATAACTTGTTCCTATTTTCCCTGGAGCCATATCACTTGCCCTAGCAGTTATATGCATTTTATCTATTTCTTGATTTAAATAACTTTTGCCATATTTTCCTACATCTTCTTGGGAACCTAAAAAAGTGGCATTACTTCTTCCATTTGTATTATCTATTCCAAAGTATGCATATGTTGCACTTATTATTAATATTAACATAGCTACGACACCGATTATTGTCATCTTTATTTCTCTTTTATCCATTATCAACATCTCCATTAATATTATTGGATATTTTTTCTTATTTATTTATCTTTATACGCAATAAGTATATCATATTTCTTTTTATTATTACATATTTTATTATAAAATATTCCCCCCCCGAAAATCAAGTAACTTTGGATATTTTTTCAAGCATCAAAAAAACTACACACTAGATGCAGTTTTTATTCATCTTCGCCAAAGAAATCATCAAAGAATTCATCGTCAGTTATAACATTTTCATTCATTATAACACTGTCAACATCAATATTAATTTTTGGTTTTTCTTTATTTTCAACTTTTTCTTCAATTACTTTTGGTTCTTCTTTATCCTCATTTACTTCATTTTTTAAATTAGGTAAATTAGCTTCCAATTCCTCTTCTATTGGTTTTTCTTGAAGCAATTCAGCACTTTGTTTTTTCATTGCTTCTTTTTGTCTTCTTTCTTCTTCATCTAATTCCTTCAATTTTTGGTCGATATCTTTCATCATAGCATCGATATCCATTCCTTTTAAAGCATCATCAAATGGATTAGACATACTATTAAAATCATTTGCTGGCTTATTATGAGAACTATTTAAACCACTTAAAGGATTACTATTACCCATTAAATCATTATTTGATTGCATTGGATTAGCCATTGGATTCATTCCATTCATCGGATTACTTGGTCTTCCGATTGGAGATTGGAATGGATTCATTGAACTAAATGGGTCTCTTGGCATACCACTATAAGGATTCATTCCACCAAAACCGCCCATACCACTTGGCATCATACCTCCTGGATTTCCGGACATACCAGCTGGATTATTCATCATTTTTTTCTTTCGTTCCTCAGTAACAAATTGTTTTAAATCAAAAAGTTCAATTTGTTTAGTTTTACGAGTTGGATATGTACCTTCAGGAAATTCTTCACCCCAGTCTATTTTAAAATTTGGCATATATTTAGTTTTAAAAGGGCTAGTTCTTAAACGCATAATAATTGCGTCACCTAATTTTAATTTTTGTAAATCACTAACGGTAATAAGTGGTGTTGATGCTGTTTTATCTTTTTCTTTTGATTTAACTTCGCCACACATCTTACTTATTTCTTCTAAGGCTTTTAATTCAGTACTTATTAAATAAACTAAATTACCACAGTTACCTCTTATAACTTGAGCAACATTCTCTCCATAAATATCATTTAATTGGGCATAGTTTTGAATAATAAAAGTAAATCTAATATCTCTACTTCTAGCAGCAGAAACCATACTATCAACATCTTTAAGTGGAGGCATATTAGCAAATTCATCTAAGATAAAATTAGTTCTATATTGTAATTTTCCCCCATTTTTTTGGGCTACATCAATTAATGTTTCATAACATTGTTTAATAAAAATTGTCATTAAAGTATGATAAGTTTTCTTTTCATCATGAATAATCATAAATACGGCTGTTTTTTCTTTACCAATATCCCGCATATCAAAATCACTATAAGAAAGCATTTCAGATAATTTTTCACGAGTTGAAAACATTCTAATCTTTTGACTAAATGTTGAAAGTAAACCACCTTTAGTATCACTTGGAGCATTTATAACCGTATTAGCAAACATATAAGCATTTGAATCTTTACCTTTTAAATTAAAGTATTCTTTAATAAAATTACTTGTTGCATATCTTTCTTCTCCAACAGTACTCATATAGTTAATACTATTTAAATTAATTTGATTTTCTTTAGCATCTTGAAATAAACCAATAGCAAGACCTGAAAAATAATCTGCTGAACCTTTTTCCCAGAAATCAGAATCACTTTTATTAGATGGGTCATATAAAATATTTAAGGCAACGTCATCTAATAATTCAGTGGCTTTATCAACATCTCCTTCTTTATAATATTGATAAGGTAAAGATAAAGGATTCCAAGCATTACCATGTTCAGGTTCCCGGAAGTTTAAAACAACTATTTTATATCCTCTTTCTTTTAAATTTTCAGCAGTTTTACGATAAATTTCTCCTTTAGGGTCAGTAATAATCATACTTTCGCCTTTTTTTGCTAAAAGATTAACCATTGGAAAAACAATATTTTCCGTTTTACCTGAACCAGTTGAACCAATAACTAAATTATGATAATCCCCATTATCAACCCATATTCCTTTATTATTACTAATTAATGGAAGTCCAGCGGCTTTAATTTCTTTTTCTTTAGGATTTACTTTAACAACATGGCTACCTTCTTGAATTTCTTTTTCTTTAGCCCATCTAGCATAACCATCATCACTCTTTTTTTCTTGAATTTTAAGGCCTATTCCTTTACCTTTTTCTTTACTAAAAATATATGAAGAAACACTAGTAAAGATAAATATTAAAGCCCCTAAAAATAAACCAATTGTAAAAAGAAAATAATCAGTAAAAGCACTTATGGGAATTAAGCCATCAAAAGTTCCTGTTTTAAGTAAGCAAAAAAGATTTGATACTCCTAATGCACATAAATATAAAAGTAATATGGCATACAAAACAAATAAGAAAAAATCTTTAGGTTCAACTTTAAATTTCATAAGTACCTCCAATTCAAAAATATTATACTATAAATTATTAGTAATATCAAAATTATTTAGTCAATAACTTTGTGATAATTATTATTTTCATATTCATACATAAGACAATTTGTTTCCCCACTAAATGAATAATATCTTTCTCTTATAATAATATTATCTACTTCATTATTAAATGTAAAAATATATTCTATATTATATATAGGATTATTCATAATATCTTCTTCTTTTATTATTTTTTGATGAATAATTTTTTCTTCACCATTAATAATAGCGTATATCAAACTAAAATAAATACTAGAGTTTTCACTATCTACATTAGACACATTAACTAAACGGTCATTTATTCCATCATTATTTAAATCTATCTCAACTAATTCATTTGTTGATAATTCTTCCATTTTAATATCACTTTTAAGTAAAGAATTAATTTTATTTAAATCATTTTCATTAATTTTACTTATTGCATATTTTTTAACATTTATTTTTAAATTACTAGTAAAGGCTAAAATATTTCCATCATAATCAATATAATTATTATCACTGTCAAAAATAGACCAATTATTGATATAACGTAATTCATAAAAACCTAAATATTCTTTATTTATATAAATACTAAAATTTTGATTTTCTATATTAAAGTTATTAATTTCTTGCCAAGAATTATTGCTATATTGCCATAAATCAGTATCATTAACAACTAAATAATCTTTTTTTAATTTTTCTTCAGTAGTTGGATTACTAGATGGGTCATTAGAGGGATTATTACTTGGAGTTTTTTCTTTAGCATTATTAAAAGATAATAAAACAACAATTAACACTATTAAGAGAAAAATACTTATAATCACTATTATTTTACTTAAATCTTTTTTCATTTTCTAACTCCTTTTTTAATTACCATAAAGATAATTAAACTAAATATAAAAGTAAATATTATTGCCACTATTAGAACAATATCTTTTTCGTTATTTTCTTGTTCTTCTGGCTTTTTATCAATAATTATCTCTTCTTCTTTCACTGGTGAATCTATTACTTCATCAGTAGCTATACTTTGAATTTTAAAATTAATTGGTTTATTTTGATAATTATCTCTATTTATATGCCATGTTAAGGTATTTAAACTATCACTATCAGCATTATGGTCAGTAATAGTAAAATCATCGGATATATTTATTTTAACTATCAAATTATTTAAATTAGTATATTGTTTAAATACTTGATGAGCAATACTAGTTGTAAATTCAAAAGTATTAGGATTAGGGTCAATAATAAAACTAGCAAAATTATGATTAACTATATTTGATTCTATAAAACGATTAAAAGGAAATGTATAATTAATGTTTAAAGTATAATAATTATTATTTAATCCCTTATTTATAGCATAATATTCTTGAGTATTATTTTTTTCTGAAGTAAAAAATTCATTATTATTATTAAGGTATACGACTATATTACTATTAAAATTTTCAATACTATAATTATCATTATCACTTTCACTAGTTAAAATGATATTTTCTTCAATATTATCTTTTGAAATATTTAATTCATATTGAGCACTACAACCACTTAATAAAAACATTATTCCTAAAATTAATAATAATTTTTTCATTAATTAAACATTCCCTTCTTATTAAATATTATTTATATGAATAAATAATTAGTTGATCTATTTCTGAATATTTTTGATTAGTTAATTTTCCATTTGGGTCTTTTGCTTCATAAGTATAATTATCAATATCTTTAGAAAATACTACATAATGACTATAATGTTCATCATTACTAAAATGAGTAATAACAATATATTTATTAGGGTCATAAGCACTTATCATTGCTCGTTTATCACTGGCTGTTCCACCTATACTACTACTAGATACATATTTTAAAGATGGGGCTATTTTACTTAAAGCCGAACAATTCCAACTAATCCAACCACGATCATTAAAACAACCAGCAGCATTCATTTCTTGAACTAAAACTTTAGGACTAAAATTATCAACAGTTAATGCAATATCAACACAAGATAAACCAATGGCAATTGAAGTAACAGCACAACCAGCACTTTGCATTGTAGCACTACTATTTCCTAAATGAATTCCAGCCCATTCACTATCCCATTGAGAATAAATAGTACAATTTGGATTTAAAGTTTGACAATCATCAGGTGGTAAGCCAAATATCTCTTCACGACGATTAGCCATCGCATATGTACTACTTTTTGTTCTAGCCAAAGTATCTTCTTCATTAGTTGGCTCACAATCACCAACTCCACCTTTTAAACATTCTCTATCACTAGAACATATTCTTTCAATTTTTCTGGCTCTTTCTTCAGACATGTATTCTTTTACATAAGGGAAATAATAACAGCCACCTAAACTTGAACTACCAGGATTATACCAATAACGACCTATTGACACATATCTAGACATCATATCCAAAACATTATCATATTGACTAACATTTTCTAAAAAGCCAATTAAACCATCAGTAAAACTACTATAAGTAATACAAGCGTCATATCCACCTTCATTATTACATCCCATTCCCCAATAATTATTTTTACTATCTCCAGGAGAAAACCCTTCATTAACTGCTCGTACTACAACTAATTCGGGATTAATATTATTTTTTATAGATAATGAATATACTGTACTTAAATTTTTTCTTAATGCTTCGGCTTTAGCACCTCTTTTACTTAAATAGACATCGGCTTTTTCAACAAATTCTTGCTTAGTTAAAGTAGTTGTTTTAATTGAAAAGACTTCACAATTAGCATCAAATAAAGATGATGATGAAGAATCTGAATCTGATGCACCACTAAATAAAAAGAGAATAAATAACACTACTGCACAAATTCCTAAGATTATTAGCACATAAGGATTACTAATTATGGTTTTTGCTAATGTTCCTGTACCAGACACGGCTTTTTGGCCAACATTTTTTAAACCAGCCTTAGCACTATCTTTTACTTTATTTAATCCTTTTTTTAAAGCATCATTTGCCATATCTTTAGCATATTCTAAAGGATGGGATAATTTATATAAATCAGATGCTCCTTTATCTACTTTTTCTTTAGCACCTTTGGCTTTATTTTTTAAATTTTCTATTTTATTTTTAGCTGTATTTCTTTCTATATCATTATTTGAAGAATTATTTTTTTCTTCATCATTTTTTTCATCTTTTTCTTTTTTATTATCTTCAGTATTATCATTATTTGATTTTTGATTATCTTCTTCTGAATTTCTATCATCTTCATTTGGATTATTTTCTTTTTGCTCTTGGTCATCATTATCTTCTGAATTTTTATTTTCTTTAGTATTATTACTTTCTTTTTGTTCTTTATTTTCTCTTTCTTTTTCGTATGCTCTTCTAAAATATGATTTAGGCTTTTCTCCATTTTCGTTTATTGGTTCTTCATAAAGTTCAGATGGCTCATCTTCAATAACACTTGATTCTATTTCATCTTCAAGAAATTCTGGTTCTTCTGAAATATAATCATGTTCATCATCGTTCATATAATTCACCACCTAATATAAATTATTTTAACATAAATATTTAAAAAAAACGATAGCTTTAACTATCATTTTTAATAACCTCCACCGCGTCCAAAAGAATCCATTTCTTCTTGCGTTACTACCACATTAATTCTCATTCGTCTATTTCCACAGATAAATAATCCTTGTCCTTGCGGATAAACCTTGATTCCTTCTTTTTCACTTTCATTTAAATCAATTAATTTTGCTAAATCATCAACTGCTTGTTTTCTTAAATTCATTACTAAATAATAAGAAGCATTATCAAATATGGCTTTACCATGTTGAATAATATTAGGAGCAGCAAAATCGGTTGGTTGTTGCGTAATCACAATAGTACCTGTATTATACTTACGACTTCTTCTTTGAATTTGGGCTAAAAATTCAGCTCCTAATTCATTATGATTAGCAAGTAATACATGGGCTTCATCAACCATCATTATAGTATTTACTGAACTATCTAAACATAAGCCCCAAGCATATTTTAAAATATTAAAGAATAAAGCATTTTTAATATTTTCATCACTATTCATTAACTCTTTAATGTTAAAAACAATAAAGTCGCTATCAATTTGTAAAGTTGTATGCCCAGTAAAATAATATCTTAATTCTTTAACTAAAGGTCGAATTTTTAATTCCAATCTTTCCATTACATCTCTTTCACGAGTGGCATCAACCATCGAAAGTAAACGGCCTTTAACAGTTGCATATACATCATCAAAAGTAGGATACATATCACTAGTAAGTTGAGTAAAATCAGTATTATAATCAATTTTATATCTTTTATAAGTATCTTGTAAGACTTCACTAAATAATGTTAAAACATCTTCTTCAATAGATGGATTATAATATTTCATAAAAGCTTTAACTTGTTGAAGTGTTCTAGTTAAAACAGTATATCCTAAACCTTGGCTTATTTCTTCTTCATCAACATCTACAACTACTTCTAGGGGATTAATCATTCCAAAATCTCCGCCTTTACCAAGATCCAAGAAATCTCCACCAATAGCATTAGTCATATCTTCAAGTTCCCCTTCAGGGTCAATAGCTACAATTTTACAGCCATTTCTTATATGAGTACGAAGAAGTAATTTAGCTGCAGTTGATTTACCAGAACCAGATGTACCAAGTAAAATAATATTAGCATTATTACGATTATTTTCTTTTTTAATTTGATATAAGAATTGATTAAACAAAACTACACCACCAGAAAAGTCTATACCAAATAAGCAAGCTTGTCCTGGGTCTTTAATACTATCAAAAACAAATGGATACATTGCAGCAGTAGTAATAGATGGAATAGGTGTACCTATTCTATCTTCAATATCTTGTTTAGGGAATATAGGAACAATACTTTTTAAAACTTTTTCTTGTTCAAACATTAAAGATACGCCTTTCATTCCTAAAGCATTTAAATAACTTTTAACTTCCATCTTTTTAAATTCTAATTCTTCTTTACTATTAGCAGTTACCATTAAATGAAGCTGAAAATCAAAAATTCTCGCTTGAGTTGCTGCTAACATACTAACAAATTGCTCTAATGATTCATAATCTTGACGGATTTTTTCTTGCATTGTTTGATCTTTTTCAGATTGATGTCTAGTTTTTAAATCAGCAATTTCTTTATTAATCATTTTTTGTAAAACACTAAATTGAATCGGAATATGTTTGGCAACAATTTTTACTCCAGATATATTAGTCATATCAGATAAATATCCAACATAGATGTTTTTAGGATAACCAACAATAGTTATAATAGTTGAAAATTTATCACCAATTCTAAATTCTGTTGGCTTAAATTCCATTCCTTTTGGTGCTATTTCACTTTTCGTTGCCATTAACCCATCACCGTCCCAAAATTAATGGTTTCGCCACCATTAAGTAAATTATCCAAAATAATTCTTAAATCACTATTACTAGTTTGACTTGATTGAAGGCCACAATTGGCAAGGCCACTAATCATAGTATGTAATTTCTTTTGTAAAACTTCTAATTTCTTTTCTTGGAAAATTAAATAATATTCTGTATCAACTACTCCATATTCTTGACTCATAAATTGATTAGCTTTATTTATATCTTGTAAAATTATTTTTCTAATCTCATTATTAGGATTTTCATTATACATTTTTTGTAATTCTGCTAAATATAAATTGATATCAACTGGACGGTCAGCAATAATTAGCCAGAATTCAAAATCCATAGTATTATAAAAATTTCTTAAATTATAAACCATATTATCTTGTTCTTGTTGACCCATAATGAAAATATTTTTGGGATATATTTTAACACCAGTCACATAGTAGCCACTATCCAATTGAATCATTCCATTCATAATTTGTTTTATTGGAAGCCAATCTTCAGTAAAATTTGAATTACTTGTCATTGTCGCCGAATTTTTCATAAATACTCCATCCTTTCCAATAGTATCTTCTTGTATTTAAATAAAAATTGAAGATATTTGTTAATAATTGTAATATATTGTGATAATACATTACTGGCGTTACTAAAAATGCACTAATTAATCCTGGCAATAGCATAAGTATTAAAACTACTATGCTATTAGTATTTATTAAAAGTAGCATTCCAAGCGACAATGCACAACCCGTTATAAATATTCCCAAATCTAATGGCGTAAAAAATCCTAATATTAATTGTGATTTTTTAGCATTAGCAGGTATTAAATAATTGTTATTCACCTTTTTATTCCCTCCTTATACATTATTTATTTCCACCATTATTTTTTTTGGCATTTTTCCTTTGTAAAGCTTCATATTGTTTTGAAATATTTGCATTTGTATAATCTGCTGCATCTTTTAAATTTTTTACAAATTGTTTTGCATTTTCCATATTTTCAAGAGTAATAAATTCAACTGGCTTACCATTATCTAAAATAGTACCATTTTCTCTAAAGTATTTTACTACAGCTGAATCACGATAATCTCTTAACTTATCATTAATTATACCTAAATTAGATGCAATGCTTGCTGCTTCTTTTTCAGCTCCAAAATGGCCATTAACAGCAATTTCTCGTCCTTCTATATTAACAGTTCTTCGAACTCCAGCATTAGTTACAAATGCATCTACAAGGTCTTTTCTTGCTTTATTAAATGTATTTTGAGCATCTGCTATTTCTTTAGCAAATTCTGCTTCTGTTTGAAGTCTTCTATTACCATTACTATCAACAATTTCTTTTATGCCACGTTTTTCAATAGCACTAACTTGTTTTTCTAAAACATCTAGTCTACCTCTATGTTTACTATCAAATTCTGTAAAAAATGCTTCAGCTTGTCTTTTTTGTTCTTCATTACCATTTTTCTTCAAATTATTATAATAACTAATTTTTGCTAAATCTTCAGGAGTTATTTTTTCTTCTCCTGGTAATTCAACATAAAATTCATATTTATGCTTATCTATATAATCCTCACTAGTTGCTTTTATTTCTTTTAATGTTTTTGAAACATCATCCAAAACTTCCTTTTGTTCTTTCAACACTGAATAATCTGGTTCAAATCCAATATATGACATAAAGAAATCTAAAACGTCAGATTGAATTTGGCTCTTAACACCACCTATTGTTCCTCCAGCATTGGCAAAATATTTTGATCTCTTTTCTCCTCTTGCTTCAGTAGTTGAAACAGCCTTATTAGCAGCTCCAATCATATCTTTAAGATTTTTTGCTTTATATCCTCCAGTTGCGCCACCTACTTGACTGGAGATAACACCTGGAATTGATTTAATAACACCTTTACCACTATCTTTTATAATTGACCATGCTGTAGCATCTTTTTTCTTACGCCATCTTCCAGTTTCGGGATCTTGTTCAAAATTTCTCTTTACAGCTCTAGTAACACCTCTTGCAAAACTTTTGCCTCCAGCTAAAGCTAAACCTCCTAAAGCATAACCACCACCATCAGCAATTTTTTCTCTTAAATTTAATTTCATTCCTTTAGAATCTAAACCAGTTAAATCTTTTAACAATTTAGGAATTTGTTTTGCAAAAATTACAATACCCAAAATTATAAAAGTAGATATTATTGGATGAAAAATGGTTGTTAAGTTATCTAAATCGAGTTTTCCTACCAAAAGAACTATTGCACAAACAACTCCGATTCTTACAAATAATTCCAGCCATAATGTTACAACTAATTTAAACCAATTTGCCATTAAATCTTTCTTTTTTGGTATAACACTAATCATAAAACAGACTGGTGCCAATAATTGATAAAAAATTAATTTGGCTTGTCTAACAACAACATCGATACAAAAACTAATCATAATATAAACTAAAATTGCTACAACTATTGTAGAAATAATAGGAGTGTAATGAAATCTGCCATCAACTATATCTCCTGCAAATAAAGAAATTTGTGAATATTTTCCTTGCATTGTCATTGCTTGTAAAGCATTAGTCCAAGTATATTCATCAGCACTAATTGCTGCTATAGCAGAACCTCCAATATGAAAAGCTGTTCCTCCTGCTACACAAGCTAAAAGTGTTGAACCTAATCCAAGACCACCAATAGCAGCAAGGCCACCACTCCAAACCGTTAAAGCCACTAAAGCAACCCCTCCAGCAGCACAGCCAAGAAGATTTACTGCTGTTTGCGTTGATCCATCCCAAAACTCTGATACATCGGTACTCCATTCTTCGCCATCTTCTTCATAATATCGATATGCTCCAATTGAAGTATCTAATTTTCTTTCGGCAGCATCACCATCATAAATACCATCTGTTGTTTTTAATGGATACATAAGGCCAGATATTAAAGTTGCAATCATTTCATTTGTTCTAAGCTGTAAAATTTCACTAGTTACATTAATATCTTTTATATCTAAATATTGTTCACTACCAACTTTATTTCCATTTTCATCAACTGGTTGTATAGTTATTTTATTATCTAATAAAACTTTAGGAACTACATTATATTCAAGCAAAGAATTTTGAAAATCCCTTAAAAACCCAAATAATGTAGGTAATAAAATAATTAATATCATGGAAACAAAAAATCTAATTCCCATTTCTCGGTAAACTTTTCCACCTTTATTTTCATCAGGATTTACTATTCCTTTTAAAAGTGTAAAAGCCATTAAAAATAGAGCTATTACTCCAACAATAACATAAATGTTATTATAAATATCTTTAAAAGCATCAACTTGAAATAACTCTTGTTGAGCTAATTTTATAAAAGTGTTATAAAATATAGAAAAAATTTTATAACCAACAGAATCTAGCCATAAAAGAAATGAAATTATTTGTTTTTCAAATGGAAAATGTATATTTAATAAATTTATAAATAAGTTTAACATAATTTACCTCCATTTTAATTAATACCACATAAACTCATAGCTTTATCGCTTACATATTTTAAAATAAATTCTAGAATAGTTGGTAATAAAAATAAAACAACACATAAAATTAGCCTTAAGCCAGTTTTTTTAACAGCTTTCATAATAGCATCTTTATCTTGTGATATTGTTGCTCCAATAAATTCAATCATTGACAAAACAACTAATAGTATTATTGCTATATATTTTATAATTTTAAAAACAACAACCAAATAAAAAGCAGGGGTCCCCTCTATTCCAGGATCACCTAATAAAGATGAGCAATTTACTGGTGTTAAATCATCATCTGCTAAAAGTACATTACTATTTGCCAATGTAACTATTGACAATATAGAAAAAATAATTATAGATTTTATCAAAACTGATTTTTTCATAAATCTCTCCTGTCATAAAACGACACTATATAATATATATTAACATAATTTATATATAAAAACTAGAATAAACACGCTTTTACTTACAATTTTTATAATCAAATATACAAGTTGTGCAAGCACCAAAATCATTATTAGTTTTATCTTCAATTCCTTTACTAATTTTTATTACCTTTAAACATCCCATTACAATGGCAGGAATTAGAAATACTACAATACCACTAATAATTCTTTTAATCAAAGAAGTTGTTGCTGCACTAATTGCTTTTTCATCATTAGAAATTACAGCTTTAGCAAAATCAAACATTCCTAATATTATAATTATTAGAGGGACTACCCATTTGCATATTTGAACAATAATTCCACAAATTTTAGCAACTTGCCTAGGTCCTTCATTAGCGCATACACTACTATAATCAATATCTATTAAAAGAATACCACTAGCTTTAGTAATCAAGGGAAAACTTAATAAAAATATAAAACACATTAACAATAAGATTTTCTTTGTCTTCATAACATCACCTAAAAATATTTTCTAGTCTAATTCTAACACATATTTTCGGGATAAACAATATACCATTAAAAAAATCACCGAAGTGTATGAATAATTAGTAAAAATGTTACATAATTTATAAACAAATAATTAGTGAAAATGTTACATCAAAAATAGTAGATT
>CANRCL010000019.1 GCA_947629115.1 uncultured Bacilli bacterium
GGGGGGGTAATATTTTATAATAAACTCATAGAATAGAGAGATGTTTTATGAGAGGGAACAATAAAAAAATATTGCTAGGCATAATACTTTTATTAGTAGTAATGACTAGTGTATTTTTAGTATTCAATAAAAAGGAAGAATATAAAGAATTACCCAAGGTAAAAATAAAAAATGATAATATAAATAATAGTTTAGCAATAATGGTGGAAAGTAATTATCAAACAGAAGAATATACAAAATGGGAAGATAACTCATTTCCAACAAATGGTTATACATTAAATAGGATAAAAAGTGGATGTATAGATAATAACGGACAAAATGTAGATGCTTTAACATATAATGAAGAAACTAAAAAAATAAGTTTAAAAGCCAATGGTAGTGTTAAATGTTATTTGTATTATGATAGTTTATTTAAAGGAAAAGGAACAAAAGAAGAACCATATGAAATAAATTACATTGAAGATTTAGTGAGATTAAGTAATTCAGTAAATAAAGATAGTAATAATTACAATAGTAAATATTTTGTATTGAAAAGAAATCTAGACTTTAATACAAATGAAAGTTATATGAAATATAATGACACTGGATTTGGAGATATAAATGGAGTATCTGGAATAGAGGGAATAAAAGAAGAATTAACTAATCAAGAGGGAAGTGGATTTATTCCAATAGGTTATGGTAAAACTTTTGAGGGCAATATAGATGGTAAAAATAACAAAATAAGTAATTTATGGATTTATAATAAGAATAATGGCCATCGTTTATCATTTATTGGACAATTAGAAAAAGGTAGCGTTAATAATCTTACGATTCAAGGAAATATTCAAAGTGATGTTAATACTGATATTGGTGGAATAGTTGGTGGATTACAAAATTCAACAATGAATAATTGTGTTAGTGAGGTTAATATTAAAGCAAGTTCTTTGGTAGTTTATGGAATAGGTGGATTAGTTGGTACAATAGATGGAGATTCTAAAATTATAAATAGTAGTAATAAAGCAGATTTAATTTTAGATGGTGGTGATACTGTTGGTGGTATTTTGGGTAATATGGCTTCGGGTGGAAAATCATTATTAATAGAGAATAGTTATAATTATGGAAATATTATACTAAATCACTCGGCTGGAGTTGGTGGATTAATTGGTGATACTCATTCCAGTACTGACTCAAAAACAATAATAAAAAATAGTGCTAATTATGGAGAAATAAAAGTTAATAGTGAAGTTAATTCTGCAATTTATGCTGGAGGATTAATTGGAATAAGCAAAAAAGAAATAGAAATATTAAACAGCCATAATGAGGGCATTGTAGATATAAAAGGAATTAATGGCTTGTATGTTGGTGGAATAATAGGAAATTCCAATAATAAAACTGAAATAACAAATAGTTATAATTTAGGAGAAATAAATTCTTCAACGAGTGGAAATTCTGACAATTCTGTTGGGGGAATAGTGGGAAGTATTTTTTATAATGATAAAGCAAAAATTTCTAAAATAGAAACTAGTTATAATAAAGGAACTATTAATGGCGGTGTTAGAACTGGAGGAATTATTGGGAAAGTATACAATCCTATGAAAATTATAATTAATAAATGCTATAATTCGGGTAATTTAACTGCTCAAGAAGATACTATATATACTGGTAGTGTAGAAGTAGGAGGAATTTTATGTCAAATCTACAATGGTCCAACAGTATATATTTTGAATTCTTATAATATAGGAATACTTAAGTCAAATGCAACAAAAACTAATGGTAATTCTTCGGGAATGCTAAATGATATTAATGGTAATACATATATTGGCACAGGAGTGATAATAAATTCATATAATTTGGGAAACGTAAGTGCAAAAAATATTGCTAATAGTTTTGGAATACTATTTTCAAATGGAGAGCAATTAATATTAAATAATGTTTATAATGTAGGAAATTTAGAAGCCCCAGAAAAATATACTATATTAAAAAATACGTCAAATGGTAATACCAATGTTAAAAATACATATTATAAAGAAATAGCCGGAGTTCAAGAAAGTGATAAAGGAGATTTACCGGAAGCATATTCAATGACTGATGTTAATATGAAAAATACAGATGGTAATGATAGTAATAGTTTATTATATAAATTAAATCAAAATGTTCAAAGTTTAAATAGTGCTGGATTATCTTCAATAGATAGCGAAACAATAGGAACAGATTTAGACGATTATACATTATCTAGTTGGAAAATAGACCCAACAACTGGGTACCCAACATTAGATTATAATTTAGAAACGGAATAGCATTAATTTGTTATTCTTTTTAATTATGCGTAAAAATAAAAAAGATGAAAATATCATCCATTAAATTTTACGGTAATATATTTTTCATCTGTATATAGTTCTTGAACTGCTCTTATTATTGAATTGGCTTTTTCAGTATTATGTTCTTTTTCAGCAACAACTACACTAATACTAGATTCGGTTATCTTGACAAAGGCTTTTATTTTAAATTTTTCTTCTAACATACTTTTAATTTTAGTTTCTTCTGATTTAGTATTATTTAATTTTCGCATATTTTCGTAAGCCACATTTTTTTCTTCTAAAGTTGAATCGCCGTCTAATAAAATATTTTGATATTCTTCCATTAATGTTTGTTTTTCTTCATCATTTTCCACTTCTAAAGCCACTAAAACATCTGATTCAGTTATTTCTATTACTTCAGCATCCTTATTATTGTCTTCGGCTTTTAAAACACTCGCTACATCATCATCAATACTTACATAATAAATTCCTAAAATTAAAATTAAAGAAAATAAAGTTACAAACCACAAATTTTGCTTATTTATCATTAAATCCGCTCCCTGTTACAATAAATTTTATGATGCCCTATCAAAAAAATTACATTTTTTAAAAAATTTTTTTCAAAAAAAGGAAATGAAATAAAAAAGGGTTAAATATATAAGTGAAGGGAGAAAAATGATGAATAAAAAGAAACCGATTATTCAAAATGATTTAAAAGATTGTGGCGTATGCTGTATGCAATGGATTTTCCAATATTATGACGGGTATTTATCTTTAGAAAAATTAAGAGAAGATACACTTACTAATATAAATGGAACCAATGCCTTTCAAATGGTTAATACTTTTCAAAAATGGGGATTTGATTCAAAGGGGATTTTGGTGCATGACATCACAAGTGAAGAATTAGTATTTCCATGTATTGCCCATGTAAAATTAAATAATGGTTTAGAGCATTTTGTTGTAGTTAAAGAAATTCAAAAAAATACTATTTACTTAATGGATCCAGGTAAAGGTAATGTCAAGATGTCTTTAACAAAATTTAATGAGTTATTTACTGGCCATTTAATAATTTCTAGTCCACGTGGAAAAATAATCAATTTAAAACAAGATGGTTCAATTAGTAAATTATTTTGGCAAATTTTAAAAAAGGAAAAGTTTCTCTTTGTTAAAATAATTTTAGCCAGTTTTATTTGGACAATACTATCAATCTTGATGAGTTATTATTTGAAAGTAGGCAGCAACTTATTAACCACTAATCATCAATTTTTAAAATATTTAATCTTTATTTTTGGAATAATTGCTTTTTTCAAAGTTTTAGTTCTTTATATAAGAGAATATTATGAAAATCATTTGAGTAATTTAGTCGATGTTTATATTTATCCTGATTTCATTAATCATTTATTTAATCTCCCTTTAAAGAACATTAAATCAAGAACTACTGGTGAAATAATTACAAGAGTTGAAGATTTAAGTAATATTAAAAATTTATTTTCAGATATTTTTGTCACTTGTTTTTTAGATTCTTGGTTAATGTTAATATCAATAGTTATTTTATTTTTAATCAATACTAAAATTACTTTTATATTAGTAGGATTTATAATAATTTATGCTTTATATGGAATAATTACTAGTAAGATTATTTATAAGAAAGTATTAGAAAATATTTCATATCATACAGACTTTAATAGTATTTTAGTCGAAAATATTTCTATGCTAGATAGTATTAAAAATTTAAATATAATTAAAATAGTTTTAAATAAAATTGAAAAAAGTTTGTCAAGTTTCTTGCATAATAATTATCGTTTTAGTTCCCTATTTAATATTTTAAATTTAGGCAAAGATTTATTTTTAGAAAGTTGTTTTTTCTTAATAAATTCTTATGGTTTTTGGAGTATTTATGCAGGAAATTTAACAATTGTTGATTTATTTACTTATAATATAATTTTAGGATATTGTATTGACCCAGTTCGCAATATTGTAGCCCTTATGCCAAAGTATAATTATATAAAAGCATCTTTTAATAAGATTATGGAATTTATTAATATTGAGGAAGAAAAAGTATGTGAAAGTTCAGAAGATTTACAAGGTAATATTGAATTTCTTAATGTTAGTTATTCTTATAATAATTATGATTATATTTTAAAAAATATAAGTTTTAAAATAAAGAAAGGTGAACATATTTTACTTAATGGTCCAAGTGGGTGTGGGAAAAGTACAGTATGTAATTTAATATTTAAAAATACAGTTTTAGATAAAGGCGAAATTTTAATTGATTCGGAAAATATTAAAGATATTGATTTAGGAACAATTAGAAAAAATATTTTATATGTTTCGCAAAATGAAGAATTATTTACAGCAACAATTAAAGACAATATTTTAGCGGGACGTTTTGTTAATAAACAATTATTCAATGATATTTGTCGTGTTTGTGAATTAGAAAGTATTGTTTATAAAAAACCACTGCGTTATGAATCTTTAATTGAGGCAAAAACAAATAATTTATCTGGAGGCGAAAAGCAAAGAATAATTTTAGCCCGCGGGCTTCTTAAAAATGCCAATATTATAATTTTAGATGAAGCGTTAAGTGAAGTAGATAGTATTTTAGAAACTAAAATTATAAAAAATATTCGCTTGTATTTTAAAGATAAAACAATAATTTATATTTCTCATAAAAATCAAACTAGAAATTTTGAAAAAATAATTAATATAGGAGAATTAAATGATAAATTATGATAAACTTAAAAATTTAAAACAATTGAAATTATATGTAATATTAATAGTTTTAATTCTTATTTTTATAGGAGGTATTTACTTAACTTATACTTATAAGATAGATAAAGTGATTAATAGTGTTGGTATCTATTCTGATGAAGTATTAAAAATAGAAATAAATAGTGAACTCTCTGACAAGATAAAAAATAATAATACTCTCATTTTTAATGGTACTAAAACTAAATATCAAATAAAAAACTATGGTGAATTTAATTTAGTGGATAATGAAATATTGCAAACAATTTATTTAACTGTTGATAAAAAATTTTATGATAATGAAGTTGGAATTGTTGAATTTCATTATGATAAAGAAAAAATTATACATTATATTTTGCAATTATTTAAGTAAAGGAGGTAATAGAATGGAAATTTTAAATAATGAAGAAATGATGATGGTTAAAGGAGGCGGAGTAGGTTTATGGGGTCTAATTGGAGCCGGTATAGTATTTTTAATTGGTGTATTTGATGGAATAACTAATCCGCAAAAATGTAATAGAAAGTAATGGAAAGGAGAAGATAAAAATGTTAAGTAATGAAGAATTAATGCAAGTAAGAGGTGGCGGTTTATCAAGTCAAATATTAAATGCCATTTCAAGAGGTGTAGAACTACTTTATAATTTAGGCCAATCATTAGGTTCTAGTATTAGAAGAATTATTGATGGTAAACTTTGTTAATATTTGACATAAACTTTCTTTTTGGTTGTCAAATTAAATGGTAAGTGATATAATAAGGCTAGTTAAAAACGAAGGGAGGGCGAAAAATAGTGACAAAGGTTGTAGTCCAAAATGGTAACCTTGATGGTGCTTTAAAGAAATTTAAAGTTAAAGTAGCTAGAAGTGGTGTCCCTTCTGAACTTAAAAAGAAAAAATTCCACGTAAAACCAGGAGTTGAAAGACGAATTAAAAAAGAAGAAGGCATTAAAAATTCTCATAAAAGAAATCATAATTAAGGAGGTTAATTATGTTTGAACAAATTAACAATGATTTAAAGAATGCTTTAAAAAGTGGGGATAAATTTAAATTATCAGTATTAAGAATGATGAAAAGTGCTTTACAATTAGAAGCCATCAACAACAAAAGTGAATTAACTGATGAAGTTGTGACAATGGTTTTAAAAAGACAAGTAAAGCAAAGAAATGATTCCATTAAAGAATATGAAAATTTAGGAAAAATGGAAACAGTTGATGATTTAAAGAAAGAAATCACAATTATTACAAATTACTTACCAGAAGAAGCATCAATTGAAGAAATAAACAAAGTTATAGATGAAGCATTTAATGAGTTAAACCCAACAAGTATGAAAGATATGGGAAAAGTTATGAAATATGTGACTGAAAAACTTAAAAATGCTGATATGACAAAAGTAAGTTCAATTGTCAAAGAAAGACTACAAGCGTAGTCTTTTTTTAAACCTATAAAAATATAATATAGAGATGAAAAATTTACATTTTAAAGAATATTTTAATAATTTTTTATTTGATTTAGAGAATTTCATAACTATCTATGAAAATACTTTACATGTTTTTAATTATCAAAAATTAGATAAATTAAGTGATACAGAAATTATTTTAAAAATTAATAATAAAAAAGTTATCATTGATGGTACTAATTTAAAAATTAAACAAATGACTAAACAAGAATTATTAATTAGTGGAGAAATATTGAAAGTAGAGTTTGTTTATGAATAGAGAAAAAATTGTTTGGGTAAGAATAAATGCTAAAAGTTATTATAATGTACTTATAAAATTAAATGATATTGGGGTAACTATTTTTGATAATCAAAAAGATAATAAAGGTATTTTAATTAAGACAACAATTAAAGATTATAAAAGAATAAAAAAATATTTAGTAAGTTATAAAATAGAAATTGAAAAAGTCGCGGGAATTTTAAAAATTAAAGAAGTAATAAAAAAATATATAGTTTTTACTATCGCAATTATTTTAAGTATATTTATTTTATTTTTGGCTAATGATTTAGTTTTAAGAATTGATATTAAAACTAATAATAAAGAAATAGAAAAGATTGTTTTAAAGGCTTTAGAAGATAACAAAATAAAACCACTTACTTTAAAATTGCCGCATAAAAAAATAGAAAAAATTGTGGAAAATATTTTAGACAATAACAAAGATAGTTTAGAATGGTTAGAAATTAAATATGATGGATTAATTATGATTGTTAATGTTACCGAAAAAACGAAAACTAATAAAGAAGAAAATTATCCTTATTGTAATATAATTGCTAAAACTGATGCTAAAATAATGAGTTTAAATATATATCGAGGTATTGCTTTAAAAGATATAAATGATTATGTTTTAAAAGGCGAAGTTATTTTAAGCGGCGATATAAAACATAATGAAGAAGTAAAAAATACAGTCTGTGCTAGTGGGGAAGTCTATGGCGAAGTTTGGTATAAAGTTAAAATTGAAGTACCTTATGAAGAATCGTATATTTACTATACAGGTAAAAATCGGTATAATTTAAATATTAAAATTAATGATAATGTTTATAAAATATTAAGAAGTAGAATAGAAAAGAAAAAAGAATTTCCAACTACTTTATATAAATTAAATGATTTTGAAATCAATTTAGTTAAAGAAAAAGAATATGAATTAAGGACTCATAAATTAACGGAAGAAGAGGCCTATCAAAAAGGTTTAAAACTCGCAAGTGAGAAGATAAATTTGACATTAGATAAAAATGAAGCAATAATTGTACAAAAAGTTTTGAAAAAAGAAGTAAATGATAGTAAAATATATTTAGAGATATTTATAGTAACGAAAGAAAATATTGGCGAAGTATCTTTAGTAAGGAAGGATGTTGTAAATGATAACGAATCTAATTCACAAAGTGATGAATAATATATGGCCTATGTTAGTGGTTTTTATAGTCGCTATTGCGTTGATTCGTTTTTTCTATTTGCAAACCCATCGGGAAAAATTTTGCTTACATAAAGAATTAAGTTATTTATTTGCTATTATATATATTTGGATATTATTTGAAATTTTAACAATGACAGAATTAAATAGTCAAAGCGGAATGAATTTAGTTCCTTTTTCGGAAATATTACGTTATCAAGTAGGTTCTAAAATGTTCAATTATAATGTTTTAGGTAATATTGTTATATTTATGCCTTTTGGTTATTTAATTGGTGAGTATGTTAATCCTAAAAAAATATGGCCGGTAATTATTACAACTTTATTTACAAGTATTGCGGTTGAATTTGTGCAACTTAAAGTAGGTCGTTCATTTGATATAGATGATGTTTTACTAAATGTTGTTGGGGGTATTTTAGGTTATTTATTATATATTGGTATTTCCGCAATTAATCGTCATTTACCAGATATATTTAAAAGTGATTTATTCTATAATATTTTATGGTTAGTTATTATCCTTTTATTTGGTATATATGTTTTTGGGTATTGGGGAGTTATATTTAAATGATAGATTATAGTATTACTGATGAATTTGGTTATAATAAAGATTATAGTTATTTAGATAAAGTTATTAAAAGAGCCTTAAAATTAGAAAAAGTTAAGAATGCTACTTTTAGTATCGTTTTTGTAGATAATGAAAAAATTCATGAATTAAATAAAAATTATCGAGGGATTGACCGAGTGACTGATGTTATATCATTTGCATTTGAAGATAATGCTGATGTGCGTTATAATAGTATGCGGATTTTAGGGGAAATATATATTTGTATACCTAGAATGTTAGAGCAAGCAGAAGAATATGGCCATAGTGAAACAAGAGAACTTGCTTTTTTAGTGGTTCATGGTTTACTTCATTTACTTGGTTATGACCATAAGACTAAAGAAGATGAAGAAGTAATGTTTGCATTGCAAGAGGAAGTGTTAGAAGTAGATGAAAAAACAAGAAGAAACAAAGAATGAAATTGTTGAAAAAAATGAAGTTGGATTAGTAAAAAATATTTTAAATAAATGTAAATATACTTTGCAAGGACTTAATTATTGTTTAAATAATGAATCTAGTTTTGTTTTAGTGGCAATTTGTACTTGCTTGGTTATTATTTTTGGCATTATTTTTGACATTACTTTTTTAGAATGGGTTATTGCCTTTGGAAGTATTGCCCTTATAAGTATTACCGAACTTATTAATACCGCTATTGAGGCTGTTTGTGATGCTGTTACATTAGAATATAATGAGTATATAAAAATTGCTAAAGATTGTGGTTCAGCAGCAACGGGAATTATGACCGTTTTAGCAGTAATAGTAAATTTAATTATCTTTGTTCCAGAAATAATGCGTTTATTTATTAAGTAAGGAGTAAGGCGGATGAAGAGTGGTTTTGTAAGTATTGTAGGGCGTCCTAATGTAGGAAAAAGTACCCTTATAAATAGTATTATTGATAGAAAAATAGCGATTACCTCTAATGTGTCTGGAACAACACGAAATATTATCGAAGGAATTTATCATGATAATGGTTATCAAATTGTTTTTGTAGATACTCCTGGCATATCTAAACCTTTAAATAAATTAGGAAAGGTTTTAAATAAACAAGCCTATGCCTTAACAAAAGATGTGGATTTAATATTATTAGTTGTTGATATTGAAGCCGGTATTGGTAAAGGTGATAAATTTTTAATGGATTCTTTACTTGAAAGTAAAATCCCAATTATTTTAGTTATTAATAAAATAGATAAAGTTTCAAAAGAAACCTTAATAATGGCTATTAATGAGTTTAAAGATTATAACTTTGCTGAAATAGTACCAATATCTGCTAAAGAAGATGACAATGTTGCTCATTTAATTGAAGTAATAAAAAAATATTTAAAAGATGAAATAAAATATTATGAAGATGATGTAATTACTTCTTCTAGTGTTCCTTTTATGGCTGCTGAATTAGTTAGAGAAAAATTACTTCAAAATACTAAAGATGAAATTCCCCATAGTATAACTTGTCATTGTACAAATATTGAAAATAAAAAAGATATTGTTAATATCAGTATCGATATAATTGTTGATAAACCTAATATTAAAAAAATGATTATTGGTTCTGGTGGGGAAATGTTAAAAAAGATAGGAACTTTAGCCAGAAGTGATTTAGAAGAAATGATGGGTAAGCATGTATATTTAGAATTATATGTTAAAGTTATCGAAAATTGGAAAGATAAAGAAAAATATTTAAAAGAATTAGGTTTCTTTGATTATGAATAAAAAGTTGAATAAAAAATTAATAACCTTCCCAATATATAAATAGGAAGGTGAATTTAATGAATAAAAAAGAAGCATGGGAAAAATTCAAAAATAGTGGAAAAGTTGAAGATTATTTAAATTATAAAAAATGTAAGTAATCTAATTTAGGTGGTAGAATGTTAGAAAGTGTTGAGGGTATAGTTTTAAAAGAAACTCCTTATGGTGATACTTCCAAAATCATTAATGTTTTAACAAAAGAATATGGCATTATAGGAATTATGTGCAAAGGAGCAATGGGTATTAAAAGTAAACTACGAAGTAGTACAATTAAGTTTACTTATGGTAATTTTCAAATTTATTATAAAAAAGATAAACTATCTTTACTTTCTAATGTTGATGTTATTAATCCTCTTAAAAATATTAAAAGTGATATTTTATTAATTAGTTATGTTTCTTATTTATGTGATTTAATTAGTCAAGTAAGTAGACAAGAAGATATTACAGTTTTATATTCAGATTTTATTAATGCAATACTTAAGATTGAAAATGGTTTAAATCCAATGGTTATTACCAATATAATAGAAGTAAAATTATTAGATTATTTAGGAGTAGGTCTTAATTTAACAAGTTGTATTTCTTGCGGAAGAAAAACCGATATTATAACTTTATCTAGTGAAAAAGGAGGATTAATTTGTAAGAATTGTTATACTAATGAAAGAATAGTTCCTATAAGTATCGTTAAAGTTATTAATATGTATTATTTAGTTGACATTAAAAGTATTGATAAAATAGAAATAAAAGAAGAAATTATAGAAGAAATAAATCGCTTTTTAAATAGTTATTATAATGATTATACAGGTCTTTATTTAAAGAGCAAAGATTTTTTAAAAACTATTGCTAAATTAAACTAGCAGTAGTTTTTTACAATTGATTAACATTTGATTGACATTAATAATTTAATGGTTTACAATTAATTTAGAAAATAGAAATGGGGTAATGGTTGTGAATAATATTGTTTTAAATGAACAAAAAATTACAAATATGATTTATGAAATTAGAGGAAAACAAGTAATGCTAGATAGTGATTTAGCAAAATTATATGAATGCAAAAATGGAACAAAAGATTTAAATAAAGCAGTTAAGAGAAATCCTCAAAAATTTCCAGAAAGAATATGCTTTCAACTTAGTAGAGGAGAATATTTTGAAATTCTAAGGTTCCAAAATGGAACCTTAGAATTAGAACAAGGGAAATATTCCAAGTATTTGCCTTTTGTTTTTACTGAACAAGGTGTCTGTATGTTAGCCACAGTTTTAAAAAGTGAAATAGCATCTAAAGTAAGTCTTGCTATTATTGATGCTTTTGTTTTAATGCGTAAATATATATCTAATAATTTAATTGAACAAAAATATATCAATAATCAAGTATTAAAAAATACTGAAGATATTAAAATACTTCAAGAGTCATTTCAACAATTTGAAGAGAAGAAAATAACTAATGAAATTTATTTTAATGGACAAATTTATGATGCTTATTCTAAATTATTAGATATTATGAAAGAGGCTAAAAAAGAATTAATTATAATAGATAATTATGCTGATAAAAGTATTTTAGATATGATAAGAAATTTAAGTGTAAATGTAATAATTATATGTAAAAGTAAAGGTTTATTAAAAGAAATAGATATTAAAAAATATCAAGAACAATATCATAATTTAAAAGTAATTTTTAATGATACCTTTCATGACCGTTATTTAATTCTTGATAAAATTATTGTTTATCATTGTGGGGCATCTTTAAATTATGCTGGTAGTAAGACATTTTCGATAAATAAACTAGGCGATAAAGAAGTAATTGATGTTTTGATAAATACAATAAATTCTGAAAATAATTAAGCAAGTTTTGAGCAAGTTTTGAGCAAGTCTTATTGCTTAAAACATTAGATTATAGTATAATAATATATATGTAAGAGGTGATAGTTAATGGAAAAATACGTACCACCATTTGATATTACTCCTGAAATGTTAAAACGAGTTGCGGACATTTCTGAAAAAGTGACTAAATTAGATAATTTTTCAAATTTAAATAAAAAACCATATTTGAGGAAACAATCAAAAATCAATTCTATTCATTCATCATTAGCCATTGAGAATAATAAGTTGACTAAAGAACAAGTCAGAGATGTTATAGATGGAAAAATGGTTTTGGGTTCACAAAAAGATATACAAGAAGTTAAAAATGCTTATAATGCATATGAGATGATAAATGAAATTAATCCATATAGTATTAAAGATTTAAAAAAAATACATAGTGTAATAACTTATTTAACTGTTCAAGAATCTGGTGAGTTTAGAAAAGGTGATGAAGGAGTTTTTGATGGTAAAAAATGTATCTTTATGTGTCCGCCTCCTAAAATGGTTAATAATTTAATGGTTCAATTATTTGATTGGCTAAAAGAAAGCAAAAATAAAATACATCCTTTGATATTATCGAGTGTATTTCATTATGAATTTGTATTTATTCATCCTTTTAGTGATGGGAATGGAAGAACTGCTCGACTATGGCAAAACATATTACTTTATAATTGGAAAGAAATATTTGAATATTTGCCTATTGAATCTCAAATTCATAAATATCAAAGTGGATACTATAAAGTTATTGCTAATTGTAATAATAAAGGTAATTCTACTGAATTCATTGAATTTATGCTAAAAATGATTGATGAAACTTTAGATGGTACGTTAGATATTTCAAATATTCCAATTAATCAAGAAAATATTAATATAAATAAATTATTGGATAGTTTAGATAGAAATGTTCCTTTAAGTGCAAAAGAAATAATGGAAAAACTAAATATAAAATCTAAAAATACTTTAAGGAATCAATATTTACATCCCGCTATTAAACAAGGGTTAATTAAATTAACAATTCCTGATAAACCTAATAGTAGTAAGCAAATGTATTATAAAAATTAATATTTTGTAAAATACAATAAAACCTTGAGAATAGTTTTAAATTATTCTATACTATTGTTAAGGGTGATGTTTTATGGCTGATATGATTTTTAAGTATAGTGCAATGAATGGTGGTAAAACCATTAATATTTTACAAACGGCTTATAGTTATGAGCAAAATAATTTTAAAGTAGTTATTATTAAATCTGAAAAAGATACTAAAGGAAAAAATCAAATAATTTCTCGTAATGGAATGGCAAGAAATGTTGATATATTATTAAAAGAGAATGAGTCTTTATTGACTGAAAAAAATTATAAAATATATTATACTGCTAAAGTAATATTAGTTGATGAAGTAGAATTATTAACAGAAAATCAAGTTAAAGAATTATGGATGATAGCCCATCTTATCAATATTCCAGTTTTATGTTATGGCTTAAAAAGTAATTTCAAAGGTGAAATTTTTGGCCCGGGAATTGCTCAAATTATTGCCATTGCTGATATAGTCGAAGAAATTGGTAGTAGTAGTTTATGCCTTTGTGGAAAGAAAGCCATATTTAATGCACGCAAAGTAGATGATAAGTTTACAGATGAGGGAGAAACCATTGTAATTGATGATGGAACGAAAAAGAATACTACATATGTTCCTTTATGTTCAGATTGTTATTTAAAATATGTTAAAATCAAAAGTGAAAATGCTAAAAAATTAACAACTTTAGTTGATAAAATTAAATAGTTTAGAGGGTTTTATGGATATAAAAGATTTTAAAATTGATTTAGATAAATTAATTATTGCTGGTCCATCTAAAAACAGTAAAGAATTTGCTGATGTTAAATTATATGGCGATGGAAGTACGTTAATTAATGAAGATGTTAGTAGAAAAATACAATATTTTTTAAAGACTGAACCAGAAATGTTCATTGAAAAAATTATTTTGGATAATATTAAAAGAGATAAAATAAATACTTATGAAAAATATCAAATTTTTTCTAAAACTTCTAATTCTAAAAGGATAGATAGTTGGACACATTTGACTAGTCAAAAATATGAATTATACCTATCAAGTTATATTGCAACTAAAATGCCTGAATTAGCCAAAAAATTAAAAGCAATAGCGAGAAAAGATATTTCCGAAACAGCAATTGATAAATTAAAAGACTATAAAGGTAATAATTTATTAGTGGTTTCTTATCCTAATTTAGTTAAAGAAAAATTATTTGTAATGGGTGAAGAGCCATTAGTATATGTTGATATTACATCTAATCCTAATATTGATTATATAAAGAAAGTTTTAGATGTTTATGAAGAAATTAATGGTTTAGTTAGATATAGAAGTTATAGTGCTAATTCGGTAACCTTTGAAAATGAAAATGGAGGAATTTTAAAATTAAGTGATACATCAGTAAATCATGAATTAAAAGAAGTAAGTGTATCTTTAATGCGGAGAAGATAAATTTAATTGCTAAAATTAAATAAATAAGATATAATTTAGTAGATACAAGTGATGATGGCGTGGAAAACTGGAGCTGTATAAAAAAGAGAGATTCTTCTAGGAATAAGTAAGGTGGAACCGCGAATAAATCGTCCTTACATTTCTGGAAGTTTTTTGCTTAGAAAGTGTGAAAAGTTTTATGGAAAACAAGTAACACAAGAAAAAAGATATTAAAATGAAAGTTTTAATATAAATCT
>CANRCL010000020.1 GCA_947629115.1 uncultured Bacilli bacterium
TACGATAATACCTCGGCTTGTTTGATTAGTTGAAGCTCCATCTCATGGTCAACCAATTAATGAATATGACCCATCAAGTCGGGCTACTGAAGCGTATCATAATTTAGCAAAGGAAGTGATTGATAGAAATGGAGACTAAAAAGAAAGCATTAGGTAGAGGTTTAGAACAATTATTTACAAACAATAATGTTATTGATTTTGATAATTTTGAAAAAGAAATAGTAACCGAAAATAAAAATGATGTAGTGATGCTTAAACTTGAAGAAATTAGAAGTAATCCATATCAACCAAGAAAGACTTTTAATGAAGATTCATTACAAGAAATGGCTAAATCAATTAAAGAATTCGGTGTTGTTCAACCAATTATTGTTAAAAAAAGTATTAAAGGTTATGAATTAATTGCGGGTGAAAGAAGATGTAAAGCATCACGTCTTGCTGGTTTAACTGAAATACCAGCGATTATTAAAGAATTTACTGACCAAGAAATGATGGAAATTGCTTTAATAGAAAATATTCAAAGAGAAGATTTAAACCCTATTGATGAAGCCAAAAGTATTTTAAATATTATTAATTTAAGAGGTTTTACTCAAGAAGAGTTTGCTTTAAAATTTGGAAAAAGTAGAAGTTATATAACTAATTTACTAGGACTTTTAAAATTACCAGAAAATGTTCAACAAAAATTAATCAATAAAGAAATTTCTGCTTCTCATGCTCGAGTTTTAAGTAAGTTAGATGATGTTAATCAAATAAATGAATTAGTTGAAAAAATAATTAAAGAAAATTTAAATGTCCGTGATTTAGAAAATTTAGTTAGTAATGAAAATGTAGTCAAAAGACAACCTATGCCAAAATTAGTCACTGAACCAAAATATAATATATATGCTCGAGTAATTAGTGATAAAATTGGTAATAAAGTTAAAATAAATAAGAATAAAATTGAAATAACTTTTGATTCCGTTAAAGATTTAGAAAGAATTATGGAAATTTTAAATATAAATGTGGAAGAGGAATAATTAGTGGATAAAACATTTGCTTTAAATGACCAAGTTATTATGAAAAAAAATCACGCTTGTGGTACAAATTTATGGACTATTACTAGAGTTGGTGTAGACATAAAAATAAAATGTAATAATTGTGGAAGAGAAATAATGATGGATAGATTAGAGTTTCAAAAGAAACTTAAGAAGGTGCTAGATAATGAAAAGAATAAGGAAAAATAAAGGACAAAAAATACATCCTTTGATGACATATGTTATGTTAATTGGCATAACCATTGTTCTAAGTGGTTTTTTACATCTTTTAGATGCTCAAGCAACATTTTATCGCGTTAATAATGTCACTTATGATTTAATTCCTGACATTCAAATTGTTAAATCTTTATTTAGTTTAAGTGGAATTAAATATATTTTTACTAATACCGTTTCAAATTTTGCTAACTTTTCGGTATTATCAAATTTAATTATTTTATTAATGGGCATTAGTATTATGGATAAAAGTGGTTTTTTACAAACTGCAATTACTTTAACAACTAAAAAGTTGAAAAAGACTACTGTCACATTCTTTTTTGTCTTAATATGTGTCTTATCAAGTATATTTGGCGATTTATCATATTTAATTTTTATACCTTTAGGAGCATTATTATTTTATTATGGTAAAAGAAATCCCGCGATTGGTATAATTACATCTTTTGCTGCCTTATCTTGTGGTAGTGGTATTAATATTATTTTTACTAGTATTGATTCTAACCTTTTAAACTATACTTCTTTAGCGGCTTCAACTATAAATTCTACTTATAATATGACTTATTATTCAGCAATGTTAATAATGGTAGTGGCAGTAATATTAGTTTCTTATATTATTACTTTTGTAACCGAAAATATTATTGTTCGTAGATTACCTAAATATGAATTTACAGAAAGAGAACTTGAAGAAGATATTGTAACCAAAAGTGAAAAAAAGGGTATGATTTATGCTTGTGGTAGTGCATTTATCTATTTATTAATCTTTATTTATAGTATTATTCCTGGTTTACCTTTAAGTGGAGCCTTACTTGATTATAGTCAAACTTATTATATAGATAAATTATTTAGTGTTAATTCATTCTTCAGTGAGGGATTTGTCTTTGTTGTCACTCTATTATTTATAATATTAGGATTATTTTATGGTATTGGTGCTAAAACAATTAAAAACCATCGTGATTTTTGTGATAATTTAGGTCATTCTTTAGATGGTATTGGTAATATGTTAGTAATGATATTTTTATCCTCTGCTTTTGTTAGTATTTTTAAACAAACTAATATTGGAAATGTAATAGTATCTTATATTGGTAATATTATTGCTAATTCTGGATTTAATGGTTTAGCCCTTATTATATTAGTTTTTGTTTTAGTTGCTATTGCTACATTATTTGTTCCATCTAGTTCTTTAAAATGGTATATGTTATCGGGATTAGTTGTTCCGGTTATGATGCAATCGGGTATTTCTCCAGAATTTGCCCAAACAATATTTAGATTTGCGGAAATAAGTACTTTAAATATAACTCCTCTTCTTGCTTACTTTATTGTTTATTTAGCTTATTTAGAAAAATATAATCAAGGAGAAGAAAAAATTAGGTTATTTGATTCTATTAAATATCAAATGCCATATACTACTTTAATCGCCGCAACTTTACTTATATTATTAATATTATGGTATATTATCGGTATACCTTTGGGAATTAATTCATTTCCAACTATTTAGGAGGTTTTAAAATATGGGTTTACAAGCCGGAATTGTCGGTTTACCTAATGTTGGTAAGTCAACTTTATTTAATGCAATTACAAAGAAGCATATTTTAGCAGCAAATTATCCTTTTGCTACTATTGAACCAAATGTTGGGGTAGTTATTGTACCGGATACAAGATTAGATTATTTAGTTAGTTTATATAATCCTAAAAGTATTGTTCCTACAACATTTGAATTTATTGATATTGCGGGTTTAGTTAGTGGAGCCAGTCAAGGCGAAGGATTAGGTAATAAATTTTTATCACATATTAGAGAAGTTGATGCCATAGTTCATGTTGTAAGATGCTTTGATGATGAGAATGTGACTCATGTTGAGGGGGCTACTAATCCTATAAGAGATATTGAAATCATTAATACTGAACTTACTTTAGCAGATTTAGATATTTGCTTAAATCGTTTAGGAAAAATTGAGAAAAAAGCCGAAACAACTAAAGATAAAGAATCTCTTAAAGAAGTAAATGTTTTAAAAAGAATTAAAGAAGCATTAGAAAAAAGTATTCCTATTCGTTTATTAGAATTAGATAAGGAAGAAGAATTAATAATTAAAAATTTTAATTTTATTACGGCTAAAAAAGTAATTTATGTGGCTAATGTTGATGAAATATCGGCTTCAGTTGGTGATAATGATTATTCCTTACAATTAAAAGAGTATGCTGAAAAAGAAAATGCTAGTGTAGTAGTAATGTGTGCTAAATTAGAAAGTGAACTAGCAGATTATACTGATGAAGATAAGAAAAATTTCTTAAAAGATGTGGGAATTTCATCAAGTGGTTTAGATAAATTAATTTTTGCTACGTATGATTTATTAGGACTTGCGACCTTTTTTACTAGTGGAGCCGATGAGTGCCGGGCTTGGACGTTTAAAAAGGGAATGAAAGCCCCAGAATGTGCGGGAATAATTCATAGTGATTTTGAAAAAGGATTTATTAAAGCCGAAGTTATGAGTTTTAATGATTTAAGAGATGCTGGTAGTGAACTTAAAGTAAGAGAAAATGGTCGTTTAAGATTAGAGGGTAAAGATTACTTAATGGAAGATGGCGACATTTGTTATTTTAGGTTTAATGTATAAAAGTTAATTTTTAATAAGTCATAATTGGCTTATTTTTTCATATAATTACCTGAATAATATATCAGTAAATTACTTATTTACTTTTAAGATAATTTTTGATATACTAATACACGAGTAAATTTATTACTCCTTGCTTATTTTATAAGCCGAAAAGACCATAAGGAGGTGGAATGATGACTGATTATGAAATTATGTTTATTGTTAAATCAACATTAGATGAAACTGCAATTAATAATGTTGCTAAAGAAGTTCAAAAAATTATTACTGACAATAAAGGAAAAGTTATCGAATTCAAAGAAATGGGTAGAAAAAAACTTGCTTATCCAATTAATAAAGAAGTAAGTGGTTTTTATTACTTAATGACTGCTCAAGCAAATCATGATGCAATTAGAGAATTTGATAGACGTTTAAGAATCAATGAAAATATTTTAAGACATTTAATATTAAAAAAAGAAAGTGAGTAAGTCTATGAATAAAGTATTATTAGTAGGAAGACTAACAAGGGACCCAGAATTAAGAACTACACCAAGTGGAATGGCTGTTACGAGATTTACAATTGCTGTATCTCATAATTTCACTGATAAAAATGGTGAACGTGGTGCTGATTTCATTAATTGTAGTGCTTGGGGTAGACAAGCAGATAATATTTCCAAATATTGTCATAAAGGTACATTAGTATCTGCTGAAGGTAGAATTAGAAACAGTAGTTATGATGCTCAAGATGGTACAAAAAGATATATTACTGAAGTAGTATGTGATACAGTTAACTTCTTAAGTCCAAAGGGTAGTAATGAATCTTCAACAGTTGAAAAAAGTTATGAACCATCTTATCAAGAAAGCACTCCTGTGCCAAACATGGAAATGGAAACTGCCGATTTATCTGAAGACCCTTTCAAAAGTTTTGGCGAAGAAATTACTTTAACTAGTGATGATTTACCATTCTAAAAAGGAGGAGAAAAATAATGGCTGAATTTTATCGTAAAAAGAAAAAAATATGTCAAATGTGTGCTGGTAAAAGCGTTGATTATAAAGATGTTATGATTATTAATAAATATATTAATGAAAAAGGTAAAATCTTACCAAGAAGAGTAACTGGTGCTTGTGCTAAACATCAAAGACATATTGCAGAACAAATTAAACATGCAAGATTTATGGCTTTAATACCATATGTTAAATAATTGATAGAGCAATCTATCTTTTTTTTCGACAAATTATCTTCATAAAATGGTAGTCTAAATTCTTGAATATGCTTAAATCTTATGCTATACTTTTATTTAGAATAAGGTGATTATTCAATGAATAAAAAGGTGGAAGATACTGGTATAACAATTACTGATACTCTACAAGAAAATATGAAGCATCATAAAAATGTTTCACAATACTTGTTATTATTTATCTTAATAGCCCTTTTTGGACTTACCTTTTTTTCGTGTTTATATTATATAGGTAGTTATTATCAAAATAAAAATAAAATATTACATAATGCGGAAGTTATTGAAATAAATAAAGATAATATAAATGCCTTAATAACGAATGATGGTAAAATAAAAGGAACTTTAGATAATATATCAGAAGAAACTGAACAATATTCGATTGAAAAAGTTAATACGATAGTTTTAAAAACTGACGAAAAATCTAAAGAGGATGGTAAAATTTATTTTAATATAAAATATAATATTTCAGAAAACACTTTTAATAGAAATATGATTGCTAAAAATGATAGTGATTTATTAGTACGTTTTTCATATTCTTTTGATAATGATAATTGGACTTATTTAAATAATGTTATAACGACAAATAATAATAGTACCATAAATCCTATGATGGGAAATTTTTATGATATCGCTGGTTATATTAGCGATTTAAATGTTCAGACTGGTTATGAATTAACTAGTAAGCCGGGAGAAGAAATAAAGATGTATTGGAAATGTGAAACTATAATGTCTAATATTAAAGATAATGCTGATAAGAAAATAATTGCTAATTTTAATATTGAATATAAAAAATAATATTGTATATAAATTTAAATTTAATTATAATTAATTAAGGATAGGAAGAGTAATATGGACAACAAAAAAGATGAATCATACTACAATTTAAGAGGTTTATTTAAATATATTTCCACAGTTGTTACTTGGACTATTTTTGTGTTGCTTATAATTATTGGGGTTCTTTTAATCTATTATTATGTTTCTGTTAAATTATATGCCACTAAAGGAGATAAGTTTGAACCTAAATTTTCAGTTTATAATATTGTAAGTATCAGTATGGAACCAACTATTAAAAAATATGATGTTATTATTAATACAAAGATAGATAGTATCGATGATGTTAAAGTAAATGATGTTATAACCTTTATTTCTACTTGGAATATTAATTATGGTATGACAGTAACGCATCGGGTAGTAGATACTAAAGTATTAGATGATGGTTCTAAATGTTTAGTTACAAGAGGAGATAATAATACTTTAGAAGACCAATCTTGTGTTAAAGAAGGCGAAATTATTGGTGTAGTTAAGGCCGTTATTCCTAGTTTAGGTAAAGTACAATTCTTCTTATCTAGTGCTTTAGGTTGGTTATTAATTGTTATTGTTCCAGCATTATATATTATTGTTAAAGATATTATAAAGATTATTAAATTGGCTAAAGATTCTAAAAATGAAAAGAATGCTAATAAAAACAAGAAAAATGTTAAAAAAGATAATTTGAAAATTGAAGATAAAGATAAAAAGAATGAAATTAAAGAAGAAAAGATTTCTAAAGTAGATAAAAGTAGTAAAATCAAAGAAGAAAAGATAGAAGAAGATATTAAAAAAGATATCGAAAAAGAAGATGATGATAAAGAAGTTATTTCAAAAAAAGAAAAAGGTTTCTTTAAGAGTTTATTTGCAAAATCTGAAGAAGAAAAAGAACCAGTAAAAGAGAAATCCAAAGATGAATTAAAAGAAAAAATTGAAGAAGAGGCAAATGAAGAGAATTCTGATTTAAATGATAATGAAATAGTAGAAATTACAAGTGATGAAAATAAAGATGATAAATTAGAAGATACAGATATTATTCTTATTAAAGAAACAAAAGATGATGAAATAACTGAAGAAGATTTGCCAAAAGAAAAAGGTTTCTTTAAAAACTTATTTAATTCTAATAAAAATGATGAAGAATTAAAAGAAAAAGAAGATAGCAAAGATGAAGTAGAAGAAAGTGAAATAACTATTGAAGAAGAGGATAATGAAAATACTGTATCAGAAATTGAATTACCAATGGTTAGAAAATCTTCAATAGAAATAGAAGAAACAGAAGAAAAAGAAGCAGAAGAAGCCAAAGAAGAAGAAAAATCAGAAAGTGCTAATAAAACTGAAAATAAAGATGATAATGATAAAAAAGAAATTCATTATAACACAGAAAATAAAAAATTAATTAAAGCCTATGATGATTTATTAAAAGTAAAGAATAAAGAGTAAACTTCTTTACTTTTTTAATGATTTGCTTTATAATTTCAATTATGAAGGAAGTGTAATTTTTATGGAATTAAAAGGTTCAAAAACAGAAAGTAATTTAATGGCGGCTTTTGCTGGAGAAAGTCAAGCAAGAAATAAATATACTTATTATGCTAGTAAAGCAAAAAAAGAAGGATATGAACAAATAGCAGCAATTTTTGAAGAAACTGCAAATAACGAAAAAGAACATGCTAAAATGTGGTTTAAAGAATTACATAATGGTGAAGTTCCTGATACTCATACTAATTTAGAAGATGCAGCAGCCGGTGAAAATTATGAATGGACTGATATGTATGCTGAATTTGCTAAAGTAGCCAAAGAAGAAGGATTTACAAGAATTGCAACTTTATTTGAAATGGTTGGAGCAATTGAAAAAGAACACGAAGAAAGATATCGTAAATTAATTAAAAATATGGATGAAGGTTTAGTATTCTCATCAGAAGGCGATACTATTTGGGTATGTCGTAATTGTGGACACGTAGTAATTGGTAAAAAGGCTCCAGAAATTTGCCCGGTTTGTAAACACGCTCAAAGTTATTTTGAAAGAAAAGCCGAAAATTATTAATATAAAACACGTTGAATTAAATTAAGTAGAATTATTAATCTTAAAGAAGAGAAAAAATATCAAAGGGTGCAAATATTTTTAGATAATTAATAATTTGAATTTCAGTTAAGGAGTGTTGTTGCGTAATTCGCATTAAGAATTAAAGAGTATGATTAATTTCATAAATAAAGGTGGTACCGCGGGTCTATCTCGTCCTTTAGCCTTATTTATGAAATTTTTTTATGAATGTGAGGTGACATATGGAAGATGTTTATAATTATATGTTAGAATTTGGTTATAAAAAAGAAGATATAGATAAAATTGTTAATACTTATCCCATTAATAATATGCAGCCATTAACATTGTTTAATAATATTCAAAGAAATAATAACTGGCTTTTAGAAAATGGTTATAATAAAAACAATATTATAAAGATGACAGTCTTTCTCCCAAGTATATATGGTTGTTCAGTAGATAATCTTAATCAAAAAGTAGATAATTTAATAAATTTGGGTTATATCAAAGAACAAGTAATCAAAATGACAATATTTTTACCTAATTTATATAGTTATTCAATAGAAAATATTAATCTAAAAATAGACGATTTAATAAATCTCGGTTATACCAAAGAACAAATTCTTAAAATGACAGCGTCATCACCAAATATATGGGGCTTTTCAATAGATAATATTAAACAAAAAATAAACAATTTAATAAGTCTAGATTATACAAAAGATCAAGTAATGAAAATGACTGTCCTTTTCCCAAATATATATGGTTATTCCAAAGATAGTATTAAGAAAAAAATAGATGATTTAATAAGTCTTGGCTATTCCCAAGATAAAATTCTTAAAATGACAACATTATATCCGGCTTTATATAGTTATTCTTTAGAAAATATTAACCAAAAAATTAGTGATTTAATGGATTTAGGCTATACCAAAGAACAAATAATCAAAATGACAATATCTTTACCAATTATATATGGTTATTCGATAGAGAATATTAAGCAAAAAATAAAAGATTTGATGAGTCTTGGGTATACGGAAAAACAAGTAATCAAAATGACAATATTACAACCAGCATTATTTAGTCGTTCAATTGAGCATATTAGGCAAAAAATCAGTAAGATAATAGACCTTGGCTATAAAAAAGAACAACTAATTCAAATTACCACATTATTACCAGCAATACTTAGTTTATCAATAGAAAATGTTATGCAAAAAATAGAAGATTTAATGAATTTAGGTTATACAAAAGAGCAAGTAATAAATATGACGATATCCTTACCTATGATTTTAGGCTATTCACTAGAAAGCATTAAACAAAAAATAAATTTTTATAGAGAAATAGGATTAGATTTTATTGCTCCCGAAAAAACAAGAAATTTAGTTCAAAGTGTGGAATTAAGTTATGCTAGATATAATTTCTTTAAAGATAAAGGCATATTTATTAATAGTCAAAATTATAGATATTTATTCTATGATGAAAAAAAGTTCTTGAAACAATTTGGCATATCTAAAAAAGAATTATTACTAATGTATCCATATGAAATGGAGGAAGAAAAAGAAAATGTTAGATAAGTTAATTGAATTAGGGATAAGAGAGGTTGATATTAAAAACATTCAAGAATTTATAGATGAAGATAATTTAGAAGATTTTAATAAAATTATCGATTTATTCGTAAATATTAATTGTAGTCCTAGTATGATAAGAAATATAGTTGTTGGTAATCCCTCTATAATGCAAAGAAGTTATCAAGATATAATAAATTTAATAAATTATATGACAAATATTGGTTTAGAAAATCTTAACTTACTATTTAATAGTTATCCCCTTTTATTAAATAAAGATAAATTTGAAATAGAAGATTATATAAATGAAAAACTTAATAAAGGAATTTTACTTGAAGATATTGTTAATGAATTAGATAATAATCCGATGATTATTGATGAAATGATTTAGAAAGGAAGATGTTTATGTATAATGAAAAAGTAAATGAAATAAAAAAAGAATTACAAACTGCCTTTGATGGTATAGATACTTTAGATAAACTTGATAACGTTAAAACTTTATATATGGGGAAAAATGGTAAAATTACCGAATTAAATAGTTTAATTAAAGAAGTACCTAATGAAGAAAAAAAGAATTTTGGAATGCAAGTTAATGAATTAAAAAATATTTTTAATACAACTTATGCTCAAATTGCAGAAGATATAGAAAATAAAGAAATCAATGAAAAATTAAATAGTGAAGCAATTGATGTCACTTTACCGGGAGTAGAAATTCCTAATGGGTCTGCTCATATGATTGAGAGAATTATTGAAAGTTTAGAAACTTTACTTATGAGTATGGGATATGATGTTGTAGAGGGACCAGAAGTAGAAAAAGATTTATATAATTTTGAACTTTTAAATTTACCTAAAGGTCATCCGGCTCGTGATGCCCAAGATACTTTCTATATTAAAGGAGAAGAATATTTACTTCGTAGTCAAACAAGTCCTGTTCAAGTTAGAACAATGTTAAAAGAAAAAGGCGAAAATCCAATTAGAATTATATGTCCTGGTAAGACTTATCGAAGAGATGAAGATGACGCCACCCATTCTCACGAATTTACTCAAATGGAGGGCTTACTTGTTGATAAAAATATTACTTTAGGGGATTTAAAAGGAACTTTTGAAGTTATTGCTAAAAAATTATTTGGTGAAGCAAGAGAAACAAGATTTAGACCAAGTTATTATCCTTTTACTGAACCAAGTGTGGAAATGGATATTAGTTGTTTTAACTGTAATGGTAAAGGATGTCCAATTTGTAAAGGAACAGGTTGGATAACCGTTGGTGGTGCTGGTATGGTTAATCCCATAGTTTTAAGAAATTGTGGATATGATCCCGATGTTTGGAATGGCTTTGCTTTTGGCTTTGGTATTGAAAGATTAGCCATGCTAAAATATGGAGTAAATGATATTCGTACCTTTTATACAAACTATGATATTCGAAGTTTAAAAGAAACAAATAGAAGGGAGTATTAAAATGGCAATAAGTTTAAATTGGATAAATGATTATATTGATATTAAAAATGAAGATAAAGTAGCCTTAGCCAATAAAATTACTAAAGCCGGAATTAATGTTGAAAAAGTTTCTGCAAATAATATTGATAATTTAGTAATTGGTGAAATTGTAGAATGCCATAAACATCCTAATAGTGACCATTTAAATTTATGTCAAGTAAATATAGGCGATAGTACTGTTCAAATAGTATGTGGTGCAAATAATGTAAGACCAAATTTAAAAGTAATTGTGGCTTTACCTGGGGCAATTTTACCTGGAAATTTTGAAATTAAAAAAAGTGTAATTCGTGGTGAAGAATCTAATGGTATGATATGTGCTTTATTCGAACTTGGATTAGAAGAAAAAAATGAAGAAACATATAATAAAGGTATTACCGAACTTGGAAGTGATGCCATAGTAGGTGAAAATCCTTTAGAATATTTAGGCTTAGCCGATACTTTATATGAATTAGACTTAAATCCTAATAGAACAGATTGCAATAATCATATTCCATTTGCTTATGAAGTTGCAGCAGTTCTTGGTAAAAATGTTAAAATGCCAGATGTTAGTTATACAGAAAATAATGAAAAAATAGAAGATTTAGTTTCTTTAAAAGTAGATACTAAAAATGTTTCTATGTATAATTTAATGATTGCTAAAGACGTGACTATTAAAGAAAGTCCAGATTTTATTAAACAAAGACTAGAAGTTGCTGGAGTTAGAAGTATAAATAATGTTGTTGATATTTCCAATTATGTTATGCTTGAATATGGACAACCACTTCATTTTTTTGATAAAGATGTTGTTGGAGATAAAATAGTAGTTAGAATGGCTCAAGAGGGCGAAAAAATAACGACTTTAGATAAAGAAGAAAGAGATTTAACTGTTGATGATATTTTAATAACTGATGGCGATACTCCTTTATGTGTGGCTGGAGTTATGGGTGGTCTTGACAGTGGTATATCTGATAATACTAAAAATATTTTAATTGAATCAGCCATTTTTAATCCTTATAATATTCGTTATACATCTATAAGATTAGGCCTTAGAAGTGAAGCAAGTTTAAGATTAGAAAAACCATTAAGTTATGAATTTTGTTCTTTAGCCATAAAAAGAGCCTGTCATTTATTAGAAAAATATGCGGATGCTAAAATAGTTAAAGGCTGTATAACTTATGATATAACTGCTAAAACTCCTAAAATAATTAATGTTAAAGAAGAAGAAATTAATTCTATTTTAGGAATGGTTATACCTACTCAAGAAATAGAAAGAATATTAAATAATTTAGGATTTGAATTTACTAAAAATAATAATTCTTATGAAGTTGTAGTACCTAATAGAAGACAAGATATTTACCCTCAAAAAGAAGATATTATTGAAGAAGTAGGGCGAATTTATGGTTATGATAATATTAAGCCAACTCTTCCTTTTGTAACTACTAAAAAAGGTGAATATGCTGAAGCCATAAAATATCGTAAAATTGTTTCACAACATATGCGTTCTTTAGGATTTAATGAATTAAGAACTTATACTTTAGTTAGTGAAGAAGAAAGTAATAAATATAATTATCATTTTGGTAAAACAATAAAATTATTAAGACCAATGTTAAAAGAAAAATCATATATTAGACAAAGTTTATTAAGTTCATTAGTTGATGTGGCTAAATATAATAAAAATAAGAAAAATAATGATATCTTTTTATATGAAATTGCCAATACCTATTATGAAGATGAAGAATATATAGAAGATACTAAATTAGCCTTTGTAATGGCTGGTAAGTATTTATCTAATTCTTGGAATCCTTTATGTTATGATACTGATTTTTATTTAATAAAAGGTATAGTAGAAAACATTTTAAAATATATGGGTTATGAAAATCGTTATAATTTAAAATTAAGTGAAGATTTACCAACAGAAATTCATCCTAAAATAAATAGTGAAATTATTGTTGATGGCGTAAATATTGGCTATTTTGGTAAATTACATCCTAATGTAATTAAAGATGATATGTATGTTTGTGAAATATCTTTGACTAAATTAAATGAACATAAAACAAGCGATATTAAATATAAAGAATTAAATAAATATCCAACAATTGAAAAAGATATGGCTTTTGTAATAGATGATGAAATACCTAGTCAAGATTTAATTAAAGAAATTAAAAAATCTGGTGGAAAATTATTAACTGATGTTAAAGTATTCGATATTTATAAAGGCGAAAATATTGACGCTGGTAAAAAATCTATTGCTTATAAATTAACATTCCAAGATTATAGTAGAACTTTAACTGAAGAAGAAGTAATGACTATTTTTAATAAAATAATTCTTAATGTTGAAAGTAAATTTAAAGCCGTTTTAAGAGATAAATAACAATATTAAGTTACCCCATTTTACTTTATAATACTAATGTGATATAATTAATACGTACATTAGTTATGGGGTAGTTTGGTTTCGACATATAAAAACTAGAAATGATTGCAAGTGGTAGGCATACCTAAAATGCACAAAAAAAATAAATAACGAAACTAATTATAGTTTTGCTCCACAATACGCTTAAGATAGCGTAGGAGACTTTATACTTACCTTTCTTATAGGGGTTGTATAAAGGTCATTTATATAAGATATATTATTTTATTTGATTAATGTAAAATAATGAATGTTTAATTAATCTAGTTATATAGAAAATGTGTTGGAGTTGTCTATATAATAAAATAAATTCCAACTAAACTTGTAGATATTGTTTAATAGATTATATTGGACAGGAGTTCGATTCTCCTCTACTCCACCAAAAAGATATTTAATTAAAATTATTATAAAAAATAAAAATTAGTGATAATTAAAAATGAAATCACTAATTTTTTTGTAATACGGTTATTTTATCATTTTTATCAATTGATAGAAGGGTTATCTTTTCTAATTTTTGTTTTGTATCTTTTAAATATTTATTAAACCAACTAATATTTTTTTTCGCTTTTTTTAATTCTTGTTCATTTAATACCCCATCAACTACAACTAAATAATTTAATGTTTGCTTTTGACTATTTTTTTGAATAGCGTTTTTTAAATCATTACTCGTAATTGGTTGATTTTTACCTTTTAACAATATGGAAATATCTCCAGATGGTTCTAAAACTGCACATTCTAATTCATTAATATCAAAACATCCTTTTAAACGACAATTTTCTAAAACTTTTCCGACACTTAATTTTGATTTTTCTAAATTATCATAGTTAAAATTGTTATTTTCAAATAAAACTAATGGTTCTCCATCCATAATTTCTTCAGCCGTGTGATTATGATAAGATACTAAAGAAATAAGATAACCAATAATCCCAAAAGATAATAAAGCAATTATTCCATCATATAAAGAAGTATCAAGACTTATTATAGAGTCTGCTGTAATTGAACCAATAGTAATACTTAAAACATAATCATATAATGTAAGATTTTTTAACTGTTTTTTCCCAAGAATTTTAACAATTAAAAATAAAACTATAAACATAACAAAAGAACGAAGTATTGTTTCCATAATATCACCTATTGATATTATGAACTTATTTTTTTAAAGTATAACTAGATTATTTACATAAAATATACATAATTTAATTAAGAATTTTGATTTATATTGAAAATTAAAATATAATATAAACTTGAATTTGACAGTTGTTGAAAGTCAAAAATCTCACAATCCAGCATAAATAAAGGGAAAAATGAGATTTTTTTTGT
>CANRCL010000021.1 GCA_947629115.1 uncultured Bacilli bacterium
CCTTATTTTGCTTCTTCTTGAGCTCTTGTTTCTCTAATAACAGTAATTTTAATTGTACCTGGGTATTGCATTTCGGCTTCAATTTTATCTTTCATTTCTCGAGCAATTTTATAACTTTTGGCATCATCAATTTCATTTGGTTTTACCATTACTCTGATTTCTCTTCCGGCTTGCATTGCATAAGCCTTTTCAACACCCTCAAAAGAATTACCAATTTCTTCTAATTGTTCTAATCGTTTAATGTAATTTTCTAATGAATCGTTTCTAGCCCCAGGACGAGCCGCAGATAAAGTATCAGCTACACTTACAAGTTCAGCAATAATTGTCTTTGGTGCTTTATCTCCGTGATGGGAAGTAATTGCATCAATAACAGTTTCACTTTCGTGATATTTTTTAGCAATTTGTTCACCAACTTCAACATGACTTCCTTCAATTTCAAAATCAATTGCTTTACCAATATCGTGAAGTAATCCCGCTCTTTTAGCAAGAGTGACATTTTCTCCTAATTCAGCAGCCATTAAACCACATAAATTAGCAACTTCGATAGAGTGCTTTAAAGCATTTTGACCATAACTAGTTCGGAAATTTAACTTACCAATTAAATTTATAAGTTCAACATCCATTTTCGCAAGTCCTAAATCGGTAATAGCATTATTACCAATTTCAGTAATACGATTATTGACATCTTTACAAGTTTTTTCATAAACTTCTTCAATTCTGCTTGGATGAATTCTTCCATCCTTAATTAATGTTTCAATAGTTATCTTGGCAATTTCTCTTCTTAAAGGGTCAAATGAAGATATAACTATCGCTTCAGGAGTATCATCAATTATTAAATCAACTCCCGTTACTGATTCAATTGTTCTAATGTTTCTTCCCTCTCTACCAATCAATCTACCTTTCATTTCATCATTAGGTAAATCAATTGTTGAAACAGTTTGAACACCAACAACATCATCAGCATATCTTTCCATACTGTTAATTATTAATTGTTTTGCTTTATCATTAGCAACTACTTTAGCCTTGGCTTCTTCATCTCTAATATATTCAGCAATTTCTAAAGCCATATCTGATTCAATTTTAGCCATAATTAAATCGTGGGCTTTTTCTTTACTTAAACCAGAAATTTTTTCTAGTTCTTGGATTTCTTCTTTTAGAATTTTATCCATCTTATCTTCTTTTTCTTGTAAGTTTTGAGTTCTTACTAACAAATTATTTTCTTTTTCTTCTAAAGTTGCATCCCGTTTTTGTAGCATTTCTTCTCTTTTGTCCAAATTATTTTCTCTTGCTATTAAACGGTCTTCACTTTCTTTAATTTCTAATTTTTTTTCTTTAATTTCATCATTAGTTTGTTGTTTTAATTTATATGATTCCTCTTTTAATTCTAATAAAGAATCTCTTTTATGTTTTTCAGCTTCTTTTTTAGCATTTTCTAATAATTTATTAGCATTATTTTGAGCACTTACGCCTTTAAAATGATTTAAAATAAAGACAATTACCGCTCCAATAACTATTCCAAGAAATAGAAATAAGATGATAACGGCTATATTATCCATTCTCTCACTCCATTTCCATTTTTATAAATATTAAATTTATTTATAATTTAATTATAATCGGAATTAAAATATTTAGCAAGTTAAAAAGGAAGAATTTACTCTTCCTTATCTTTATTTGTATTAGCATCTTCAGTAGCAAAACCATAATGTTCATAAATTTTATTTTCAATTTCTGAAGCAATATCGGGATTTTCTTTTAAGAAAGCCTTGACATTTTCTTTACCTTGGCCAATTTTTTCACCATTATAAGCATACCATGCACCGCTTTTATCTAAAACTCCTATTTCACTACCAATGTCAACTAATTCTCCAACATGAGATATTCCCTCACCATACATAATATCTACTGAAGCCGTTTTAAATGGAGGTGCTACTTTATTTTTTACTACTTTAATATTTGTTCTATTTCCTAAAATTTGTTCTCCTTGTTTTATTTGTTCTCCTTTTCGAATATCTAAACGAATTGAAGAATAAAACTTTAAGGCCCTTCCACCTGGAGTAGTTTCGGGATTACCAAACATAATTCCTACTTTTTCTCTTAATTGATTAATGAAAATAGCAGTTGTATTAGTTCGATTTAAAGTACCAGCTAATTTTCTTAAGGCTTGAGACATAAGTCTAGCTTGTAAACCAATATGACTATCACCCATTTCTCCATCGATTTCGGCTTGAGGAACTAAAGCTGCTACTGAATCTATTACAACAATATCAATGGCCTCACTTTTAACTAACGCATCACAAATTTCTAATGCTTGTTCTCCAGAATCCGGTTGACTAATTAAAAGTTCATCAATATTAACACCTAAATTTTTAGCATAGACTGGGTCTAAAGCATTTTCAGCATCTATAAATGCTGCTCGGCCACCCTTTTTTTGAACTTCAGCAATAGCATGTAAAGCAAAAGTTGTTTTACCAGATGATTCAGGTCCATATATTTCAATAATTCTTCCTTTGGGATAACCACCAACACCCAAAGCAACATCTAATGCAATAGAACCTGTACTTGTCACGTCTATTTTTGTAAAATTGTCAGCCCCTAATTTCATAATAGCGTTTTCCCCAAATTGTTTTTCAATATCTTTTAAAACTTGTTCTAACGCTTTATCAGTATTTTTAACTTCTTTTGATTTCATTTTTTCTCCTTCAACTCTCTGACATTTTAATTTTATCTTAATTTTATTGCATTGTCAACATTAAAGCGAACAATTGTTTTAAAAAAATAATACTACCTTAAAATAGTATTATTTTTCACGATAATTATTTCCTAGTAATTCAATATCATCAGTTAAATATTTAATTCTTTCAATAATTCTTTTTGCCTTAACCACATCTTCACTTTCTTTAGTTGAACATAAATATTTTTCTAACTCAGTTAAATTATAATTAGAAGTAAAGAATGTTGGCATTCCTTTATTCATTCTAGTTTGTAAGATGGTTCCTAATATTTCATCTCTACCCCAATCAGTCACTTTTTCAGCCCCTATATCATCTAATAATAAGATAGCCACATTTTCTAAATAATCTAATTTTTCTCCTACTAAATTTAAATTTTCTTTTAATCTTCTTAAAAGTTCCGGTACATAAATTATTTCAACATTAACATGATATTTTATTTTTATTTCATTTAATAAAGCCGCCATTAAAAATGTTTTACCAGTTCCAAAATTACCATGTAAATATAAACCTTTTGTTGTTTTATAAGGGTCATATTCATCAAAATATTTTTTTATCCATTTAATAACTACTTCCCTACTTTTAGTAATTTTAATATCTTTAATTCTAACATTATCTAAAATATTTTCTCTTGTTTTCTTTTCTTCTAATGCTCTAACGGCTTGTTTTTGATATTTACAAGGAACAAAGGAAAATTGTAATTTACTTTCTTTTTTTTCAGGGAAAAAAACGTGACCTTTAACTTTATTTTGACATTCATATAAACTATCACAATTTTTACAATGCGAAAGTTCTTCTAAAGAATCAAATAATTTTATAGTATTTTTTTGAGCATCACTTTCACTGATTTTTAATTTCTTAACTAAGGCTTTATAATCGGCATTATTCAAGGCTTCTTTAAATTCTTTTTCTTGCTTTACTTTAACTTTTTTTTCCACTTTTATTTCCATCTTACTTAAACTCCTTTAACAAATCTTTTAATTCTGCTTCTTCCTCTTCTGTTAAAATTTCATCTTCTATCTTTTTATTAAACCAAACTGGTACATCGCCAACCTTTTTCTTGCTTACAGTACTTGTTTCTTTCTTTTGCATATTTTTATATTCTTTTTCAGCAAATTCCATAGCATCACTGGCCGTTTTAAGTCCCGCTCTTTTCCATTGGGCCGCTAAAACTTCAACATAAGATGGAACTAATTTATTTTTACTTTTCTTTAAAACATAATCGAGTAAAACATTCACAACTGCTGGGGGAAGTTCCAAATCTACCATTAAATGCTCCACTAATTTTAAATCTCTTGCTAAAGGTTCAGCCCCATGAAATTTAGTTTTCAAAAAATCATGAGGAGTTGTATTTTCAAAAGCCGTTATAATTCGTCCTTTTTTAGAATTATCTCCTAAAGGATTTTTTAAATATTCTGGTTGAGTTCGATAAACTAAAGTTGGTAAGGTGCCTTTCTTATATTGATAATCTTTTCTTGCTACAATTCTTAAACCATTTTTATCAATATTGCCATATTCATTTAAAACACTTCTAATAAGTTCAGTCATTTTTAAAGTATCAATATTATATATAAAAGATAAATTATTAATTAATTCTTTTGTCTTTTTATTAAATGTTCTTTCATTAATAATTCCTTTAGGTATGGCTGCAATTATTTCATCAAAATTAATTTTATTATCAACTAAAATACTACTAGTCTTTTTATCCATTAAATCATTAGATAAAGAAAATTTAGATGGGTCATATACTTCATCAAGTCTTTTTGTAATATCAGTATAATCTTTTAAATCTATTTTCGGATAACGATACATACTTTTTAATAATTCATATTCTCTATCGCCAACATTATTATATAAAACAATATTTAAAATAGGATGATTAAAAAATTCTTGAGGAGTAAGAGGTGAATATAATTCATAAATATAATCATTAATACTTCCCTCTTTAGCATAGGCTTTTAAAAGGCCAAAAGACTCTAAAGATTCCCGAGCAAGTTTAATATTACTTATTCCACTTTTTAAAACTACCATTAAATGATGATGGGTTAAATCACGGCTCATCATATTAAATGTTCCTAAATCATTCCATAAAGTAAAATATAAGGAAACTGCTAAAGGACCAATTAGGGGTTCATATAAATTTATAATAATATTACGGTCAGTATCAGATAAAATACTTTTATTAATAACAACATATCTATCAGCAGGAAGTAAAGTAATATTAGCCATCTAAATCACCCTCAAGTTATATTATAATAAAAAGTAAAATTTATAACAAGATTTATTTAATTTTTAATTGTAATTCATCATTAATAAAGCAAAAAATAGTGAGTGTTTTTCACTATTTTCTACTAATACACATAACCACTAAAAATATATGTTTGATTATTTTTAAATTTTACTACATATAAAACTTCTTGTTCTTCTGAATAATCATTTACCACTTTTTTATATATTGTATCTATTTGACTATTTTCTATTACTGAATTATTTTCTACGGAGTATAAATAATTATCAGTAGTTATAAAATGTGCTCCCTTTTCACCATTATAATTTAATATTTCTTTTAATTTATAATTTATAACTTTATTATTAATTTCAACTTCTCGATTTTCTTTAATAAAAGCATTATTTTTTTCATTTGTTAATACATTTACATAATCATATTTTCTATTATACTCTAATGAATATCTTTCTCCATTTTGAGTTTCGCCTAAAATTTCATACGTATAATCACAAGTCGCTGGACCAGCAGTTCTTAATAATAATAATTTTTGATATTTTTGATTAGCATTTACTTTTACAAAACTGCTAGACAAAGTTTTTAATGCATTTAACATTTCATTTTTTTCATCATCTGTTGTTACCGAAAAATAATAATGTTCAATTTTATCATTTGGCAATACATACACAATACCATCAGTAGTTAGAAAATAAATATTAGTAGCGGATGCACATTCCATACCTTGAAGATAGATTTTTTCAACATTAGGAACATTAATATTTATTTTAGTATCTTCAAAAGCATAAGAAGCCTTACCATTTTCTAATACTATTTCAATGTCCTTTTTTTGATTATTGCCATAACTTATGCTTCCTATTTTATCTTTACCATTTTTTTCAATAGTATTTAAATTAGAACTAACATTTTTAAATTCTTCCACACTATAATAATAATTCAATTTACTTGCACTATCTATGGCATTTAAATCTAATTTATCAAATCCATAAAATTCAAAATCTTCATCAATATTTTCAATTAGATATTTTATATATCCTTCTAAAGTTTCCTTATCACTTATAGTGGGATTATCTAAATCCAAATTATCATTTTTCAATTTATAATGTAAAATTTCTGAAGTAACTGAATCTTTACCTAATTTTTTATACAATTCACTAGTATTATCAAAATATTCAAATATATTATAACGTTCATCATTATAAATTAAATCCATATTATGAGTTGTTCTATCAGCAATTACTTGTAATTCATCATCTTTAATTTCGTAATTAATATAAACTAAACCAGGAACATTATCAATTTCATTTATTGCTTTAAGAGAATTACCTTGTAAAATATTTAGTTCAGCACATCTTATATCTGTACAAGTTCCCTCATTATTATATATTAAAGCATTACCTAATGTTTCAAAGTTAAATTTATTATTAGGAACTAATTTCCAAATTATAAATTCATTATTATCAATATATAAAGTATCTGCCCATTCATCATCAGTAATTTCAAATTTTAAAGTATGACCTTGGATATTAAATAATAAATTATTTACTCTATTAACATCTTCTCCTACATTAAATGTATATTTTGCATGCTTATCAGTAATTTTTTCTTCAGTTAAATGTTCTTTTATAAAGGCATTATTATTAAAATTTGGTTTTTCTTTTTGACTATCGTTATCTTTATTATCGTTTAAATAGTAAAGACCACTTCCTATTCCTAAACCAACTAAAACCGTTATCAATACCACTACTACCATCAAAATTGTAAATTTCTTATTTTCTTTCATTTATTTAACCACCTTATCTTATGATTATATTATAAAATATTACCCCCCCCAATCAATATTTTAGAGTATGATTTTTGTTAAGTTTACATTATTTTTACTTTAAGTTGACATTTATGATTAATTAACATTTTCACTATTCTCTTCTTTAAACCAAATTTTAGAAATATCACAACTACTACTAGATGGAGCCGGAGTTGCCATATCTATTTTAGTAATTGTAGGAATTAAAAAGGCTGTTCCAAAAGTTAAACAATTACCTACTTGTAAATTTTTTATCTTTTCCACCATTTCATCATCAACATAAGGTATCATTGCTTTAATATATTCAATATCAGCCGGATGTGTAATTTTAAAAACTAAAAAGTTATTACATTGAGATAAAACGGTTTGGGATAATTCAGATGGTCTTTGACTAATTAAATTTAAAAGTATTCCATACTTTCTACCCTCTTTGGCTATTCTTTCAAATATATTATAACCTAAAATTTCAATATCTTTATCCATTTGAACATAACGATGGGCTTCTTCTAAAACAATGTGAATTGGTACCGTAGCCCTTTTAGTTTCATTTTTTACATAGTCAAATAAAAATTTAGAATATATTTTAGCCACTATTTTAGCAAATCTATCATCAAGTTCACTTAAATTAAGATTAATAACTTGACATCTTTCTCCATTTTCATAAATTAAATTTTTAAAGAATGCTTGTTTAGAAAAATATCTATCAAATTCAAAATATTGAGCACTTTCACTATCAACTAAACTAGCAAGTCTAACTCGTAATTCATTAGCAATTGTATAAATATGGTCACTATTTAAAATTCCCTCATCTATTAAAGCAAAATCAAAAGCATATAATAAATCTTTTAAAGTATAAACAAAAGTACCATCCGGTAAATTTAAATGCATTTCTTCTAATAAAAATTGTTGTAAAAAGTTAATAACTAATTCCATATCTCTAATTTTACCAGTTTCATCTATTTTTAAGCATTGTTTTAATGGCCTTGTATAACCAGGCATATATATAGGCGATTCTAAATTTAAATTTTTCGTATTATAACGTGTAAGAACTGAAAAAACTTGGTCTCTTATTTGGGCCGGTGTTTTACCATTAATAAAAATATCTAATAGGGCTTTAGAAATAATACTATTTTTATATTTAACAACTTCTTCATCTTCTCTTTTAAAAACATTAACAATTTTTAAGGCTTTCTCAACAATTGGAATTTGATTTTTATTTTTAATTTCTAATAATAAACATATATCATCTAAACTTAAAAGCCATAAAGGTATTTGTAATAAATGACTATTATTTTCATTTTTAGTTTTATAACTTTTAAGTCTTAAATTATGATTAGTATAATTAATACTACTAAAGGCATTTTGATATTCGCCATAAGCATCAATGATAAAAAAAGTAGAATTTATAGGATTACAATCTTTTTTATAAAATAAATTTTGCATAATTCTAGCCATTCCACAAGATTTACCACTTCCCGTATTACCTAAAACAACTAAATGATTAGCAAATAAATTATTAATGTTTATATAAATAGGATAATTTTCATAAATGGTACTTTTTCCTAAATATAATTTTGTTTCTGGTTGATAATTATTTAACCCAAATAAAATTTTTATTTCACTATCTTCTAGTAAACTTACTTGTGAATTAAAAGATGGTTTAGTATTTAACCCATGAATAAATGTATTATTTACGATTTCTCCAAATAACTTTATTTCAATAATATCTTTTGTAAAAGAAACTATTTCACCAACATATTTTTTCTTTTTATCAATTACTTTAACATATAAATTAATGATGTCACTTGATACATCAGCATTTTTCTTTAAAGTTACAAAACTATTTTTAATTTCTAGTATTTCACCTAACATAATAATTCCCTTTACTTTTCTTATAATCATTATACAATATAATTTAAGATTATTAAAGTAAAAGAAAAACACTTAACATAAGTTAAGCATTTCTTAATTATTAATGTCTTCAAAATTTACTTCACTAGCCGATACCAAATAATATCTACCATCTTTTTCTTTAAATGCTACTTTTACATAAAATGGTGTGGGATTTTCTTCAAAAGCATCTTCTAACTTATAGAAATATTCAAGGTCATTGTGAGATACTAATTCATGGTTATAAGCAGAACCTCTTCCATCACATTTAAGAATAAAATTATCAGTTAATTCATCATCATACGCTATACTATCAATATTATTTGTTTTTTGCCCAAAGATATATTCATAAGTATCTTTAAGTAATTCTTTAGAATAATAACCACAACCAGAATTCAAAAAGTCAAATAATATATTTCTTAAATTATCACCACCAAGTTTACTTGCATCATCAAAAGTGCCACCATCTAAAGAAAACATAATTTTTTCGCTTATCTTTTCCAAATTATTTTTTGTGAATGTTAAATTCTCACCCCACCCATAGTTTTCTTCATCTGTTTTAGTTAAATAAAGTTCTGAACCATATAATTTATTTTTTTCACAATGATTTTTTAACTCTTCATCATATGATTTATTACCAGTATTAAAATCACAATCGTATTCTTCATCATTGTTATCTTTATCATTAGTATTTTCATTTTCAATTTTTGTTAAAGTTTTGTTCGCTATACTATATTCATATACTAAATTGTTTTCATCTAATGCTTCTTCTTCATAATCCTTATTTAAAATAACAATTATATTATTATTTTTTAATATAATTTTTATTGTTTTATAAGAATTTGTTGCAACCACTTCATTTGTTAAATTTTTACCACTTAAATCTTTAAAATAAATATTATTATTTTCTTCAACTATTAATATATCATTTAAAACATTCCAAATATTATCATAACCATTATCATTTACTTTTTTATTATTAGTAGTTTCAAATAGATAAAATTTATTTCCAATTTTTACTTTATAATATTTATTATTCATATTAAAATCATCATAGTATTCATTTTCTTTATCATATGACATAAATAATATATTATCATATTCGGGTTTTAATATGACATCGCCAGTTAATAAATTCAATATACCAAATTTATTATTATTTTCAAAAGTTATAAAATTCTTCTCAAGTAAATAACTACTTGGTGAAGTACTACGAATTTCATCAATTGTTCCGACATTGGCATATTTATATTTAATTACTAAATTACCAGATTTATCAATTAAACTAATACCATTATTTTTTTCTACCAAATAATATGCTATTTCGGGTTCATTTTTATAATTATTAACATTTTGTTCTCTAATAATATGAATATCATCATATTCCCCAATTATTCCTTTATCAAGATTAAATAATTCATAAGCATATTGGTCGTTTTCTCCGTTCCACTCCATAATTATTGCTATGCCATCATTTACACCTTTTTTTATAGTCACAGCCAAATCTTGTCTAGAGCCACCAACAGCACAAATATATTTGCATTGATATTCATTAATTGCAAAATATCTTTCTTTCTCTTTATCATATTTATAGAAAAACATTTTGCTAGTTTTTTCGTCAAAAATATAACTGTAATCTTCTTCATATTCATAATCTTTAATTAAATTATTAGCATAATCATAATCCATAGGGTTATCATTTATATTTTCATTTTTATCTTTATTTAGAAAATATACTCCCGTTCCTATACCTACTCCAACTAATATTAATAGTACTACTCCTAACACAGTAAATAGTATTTTTTTATTATTTTCTTGCATAACTCATTTCCTTTCTTTAAATTAAAATTATCTACATATCAACTTGCCACATTAAAATTAATCTATTATTATTTTCAAATTCTATAATATATCTTTCAACATCCCAATCGCTCATATAATATATGGATTTTATTTTACTATTTTCTACTTTACTATTATTATTTAAAGAATATAAATAATCATCTTCACTTACAAAAAACTCATCTAAATTGCCTAATATTAATTTAATTTTAGTATGTACTATTTCATTTTTATATTCAATTTCTCGATTACTTTTAACATAATATTTTTCATTGTTATCTTCATTTAATTGAATTTCCCTAATATAATCATATTTTCTATTGTTATTTAATGAATACTTATCTCCAGTTTCAGTTATTCCTAAAACATCATAGCCATATCCACAACCAGAATTACTAATATGTAATTCTTTTAATTTAATAAATTTTTGATTTATAGCCACTTTTTCAAAAGAATTAGCATATTGATTTAATTCTTCTAATTTAATATCTTCAAAATAACTTTTAGTATCTAATTTGTAAACATCACCATTAGTTGTTAATAAATATAAATTTACTACGGTAGTACATTCAGCATTATGAATATATATACTTTTTACATTATCTACTTTGATTTCAATTTTGTTGTTGTTAAAAGAATAATAGGCTTTATTATTTTCTAATATTAATTTTACTGCTTGAATATCTGCACTTCCATTATTCTCTAGAGCATTAACACTTTCATATTTTTGACTTGAAAAATCATATTCTTCATAATTCGTTTTCATTTCACTATTAATATTAATGCTTTTAAAATCTAATTCTTCAAATCCCTCTTTTTTTAATCCTTCTTTAGTAATATTTTCACATTTATTTTTAAGTAAATCATCCGAAATGGCTAAATCATTATAATATTTGCAATTATTTATATCTTCAGTTAAATTATTATCATTATTGTCTTTATCATTTATATTTTCATTTTTATCATTATAATCACAAGTATAAATAAATGATTTTATTAATTTTTGATTATTTTTTTCAGTAAAAGTTAAAATAGCACTTCTTTCTTTTTTACCTAATTCTTCATTTACAAATTCGATTTTCAAAAAGTATTCTTTAGTATTTGAATTATATAACTTATCTATAACTTTTATTTTTAATCCTGTTTCTCCACCACCATTAGCATATGGAGAACCAGTCTCTACTTGTTTATCTTCAATATCAAAAAATTCTTTAACTTTAGAATAAATATACGATGGCATTATACCAGGCATTTCATCATTTGCACTATCATGGATTAAATAATTTTCTATTTTCCCATTCCATAATTCATGTTCAACAATATAATACATAGCAAATTCATATCTACTTTCTGGTGTATCAAAAATATTTTTTCCTACTAAAGCATCATAATAATTTAATTTATATACAGTATAAAAAGGAATTTTTTCATTTAATTCATCACTTATTTTTTCTAATTCATTATCGCTTAAATTTAATGATTTAGCATTTTTTAAAATTTCATTTTCAGTAATGTTTCCTTTATCATTTATATTTTCATTTTTATCTTTATTTAGAAAATATACTCCCGTTCCTATACCTACTCCAACTAAAATTAATAGTACTACTCCTAACACAGTAAAAAGTATTTTTTTATTATTTTCTGTCATAAATCAAACTCCTATACTAGTTAATTTGTTTTAATTCTTTAGTTTGTAAATTAAATTCATAGATATTTTCACAAACAGTTGGATTTGACTGATTATCGTCTTGCCATAAACATTCATCATCTTTTAATATTTCTATTTTTAAAATATTATGGTCTTTATTGAATGATGGTTCAACACCTCTTATATCATAGCCACAACCACCACGATATACTTCGCAAACTTCCATTGTTTCTTCATAATATTTAATTTTTTCATTTGTTAAATTATTTCCTTTTAAATCTTTGATTAAAACATAACCATTTTCTTTTACTACCATAACATTATCAGTAGCAAAAACTATATCATCATAACCATTAGTATTAACTTTTTTATAATTTGTTAAATCATATAAATACCATTTACCATTTTCTTTGGCTTTATAATATTTTTTAGATAAATTATAAAAATCATCTTCTTCAGATTCAAGTAAAATATCTATATCATCATATTGTGCCTCAACTAAAACTTTACCAGTTGTTAGTTCTAAAATTCCCCATTTATTATTATTTTTATATAAAATATAATTATTATCTATTGAAAATGAGTATTCACTAATGCCATCTAAACTATCACTATATTTTCCTATCTCTTGATATTTATAATCAACAATTTTAGTACCATCTTCAGTAATTAAAGCCGCTAATTTATTATCATTTTTAATTGTAAAATATTTTCCACCAGTACTTCTAGAAATAACTGCAATGTCTTCCAAATCTTTAGCAGTGGCTATAACACCTTTTTCATAGTTATATAATACTAATTTTGTATCATCTACAATAAGATAAACCAAATCATTTTCATATCCATTATCTAAAGAACACTGAAAATTTTCATTTTTTGAAGTTTCACAATAATACTTATCTATTTTTTTATATTTACTATCTTTTTCATCATATTTATAGAAAACTAAAGCATTATCTCTTTCATTATATTTTTCTATATATTTAAAACCATCATCATATTTTTCGTTTGACACTAAATTTTCATCATATTCATCTTCAGTTAAATTATTATCATTATTGTCTTTATCATTTATATTTTCATTTTTATCACTATAATCACTAGTATAAATAAATGATTTAATTAATTTTTGATTATTTTTTTCAATAAATGTTAAAATAGCACTTCTTTCTTTTTTATCTAATTCTTCATTTACAAATTCGATTTTCAAAAAGTATTCTTTAGTATTTGAATTATATAACTTATCTATAACTTTTATTTTTAATCCTGTTTCTCCACCACCACTATCAAGAAATGATATATAATTATCATTATTTGTATCATCTTTTATTTTTTCAACTGCAAATATATTATTTATAACTTTATTTAAAAATTCTTTTTTTATACCTTCTATTTCATCACTATCATCATAGTATACAAAATCATCATCAGTCATATTTTGCCTTATTTCATCATGTGTTAGAATACAAACAACTAAAAATCTATATATTTCTTGTTTACTTTCAAAAATATTATAACCTGTTTCAGCATCATAATAATCTAAATTATAAATTGTAGAAAATGTTATGTTATTTTTTAATTCATCAGTTATTTTTTTCAATTCATTATCGTTTAAATTTAATGATTTAGCATTTTTTAAAATTTCATTTTCAGTAATGTTTCCTTTATCATTTATATTTTCATTTTTATCTTTATTTAGAAAATATACTCCCGTTCCTATACCTACTCCAACTAAAATTAATAATACTACTCCTAATACAGCAAAAAGTATTTTTTTGCTATTTTCTTCTTGCATATTTATTTATCCCTCTATTCTTAAATCTATATTACAATATGATTAGTTTAAAATCAAATATTTTACATAAAATTAATTTTAGTTTACATTTTCATGTCAAAGAAAAATTTGCTTTTTAAACTTTATTTAAGATAATCATTATTAAATATTTAGAAGATAATAAAAATTATAATATTTATATTGATTTAGAACACGATAATATTTTTTCTTCATTAGAAATATTTTTAACAACTAAAAAATAGTGAACATTTAATTCACTATTTAACTACAATATTAACAATTTTATTTGGTACAACAATAGTTTTAACTATAACTTTACCCTCAATATGTTTTTGAACATTATCTTCTTTTAAAGCCTTCTCGATAACAGAATCTTTATCTTCATCTTTAGAAATAACTATTGAAGCCCTTAATTTACCATTTACTTGAACACCAATTTCTATATTTTGGTCAATAGTTTTTGCTTCATCATACTCTGGCCATTTCATATCAACAATATATTCTTTTGAACCTATTTGTTCATTTAACTCTTCTGTTGTATGAGGGGCAATTGGATTAAGTAAAATAAGTAATATTTGATAATCTTTAAAAGTAATTGTTTTTTCATCTTCCAAAGCATTAGTTA
>CANRCL010000022.1 GCA_947629115.1 uncultured Bacilli bacterium
AATGATATAGAAAGTTATTTTGTATGGATACCGAGATTTAGTTATAAGATATGGAATTTAGCAAATACGGAAGAATATACTAAAGCAATAAGTGGAAATGACATAACAAATGCTAATAATAATTTATATTTTTTATATGGTAACGCAAGAATAATTGATATCAAGTTTGGTGATATTAGTGCAAATACAAAAATGGCTGAAAGCGAAGCTAGATTAGATAATTACTATACTCATCCAGCATTTACATTAGGAGATAAGGATTTAAATGGTTTCTGGGTAGGTAAATTTGAAACAGGATATAATCAAGATGGCGATAATGAGGAATCATTTACAATAGATAATAAATGGACAACTAATGGAGCACGAAAAAAAGAAGAAAATAGTAAAAGAATAATAGTAAAACCAAATGTCTATTCATGGCGTGTTAATACAGTTAAAAATTTTTTCTTATCTAGCTATAATTATGCAAGAGATTTAGAAAGTCATATGATGAGAAATATTGAATGGGGTGCTGTTGCTTATCTTTCTCATTCTGATTATGGTATAGGAACTGAAGTTAGATATAATAACACTTCGGATTACAAAACGGGGTATTCTATGGCAAAAAATATTTCTCAAAATGACGGATATAATAAATCAAAATTATCATCTGATTTACTAAGTACCCAGCCATATAATACTGGTATTGGATATCTTGCTAGTACTACTGGTAATATTACTGGTGTTTATGATATGTCGGGTGGTTCATATGAGTTAATGGATGCTTGTATAAGTGGCAATTCTCTAAATAGTGGATTTGATGTTAATGAACTAGATAATTATATGAATTTAGGATATATTGATAGATATGATTCTACAAGTTGGGTTTGGTCTTATGATAAAAGAATACTTGGTGATGCGACCGGAGAAATGGGGCCATTTTACGAATATTTAGATTCTGATAATACAAGTCGATTTCATAATAGTTGGTATGCCGATAGTTCAAGTTTTCCTGATGGCTTTTTTCCATGGATTCATAGAGGTGGCCAATGTAATAATGGTATTTTACCTGGTCAATTTGCATTTTGTCGAAGTGATGGTGATACTTGGGATATGCTTGGTTCAAGATTAGTAATAGCAATATAAATAATTGTCAAAATTTGAAAATATAAATGGTTAAGCACTTGTTGGAGTATAAATTCACTCGATAAATTTGAATGTGAATGTACGAAATGTATAGTGACAACGGCGGTTGGCACATCTTCTATGTCTCAAGTAAAGCAAAAATAATTAATGACAATGGTGCAGTCTTTGATGATTTCGGAGTTCGTCTTGTTTTATCACCATAAAAAAATCTTGATTAACAAAAGCGTTAACCAAGATTTTTTATTTCATTTTATTTGCGGCTTCAATAAAACTTAAAAATAAAGGATGCGGTTTTGTTGGTCTACTTTTAAATTCGGGATGAAATTGACTAGCAATAAAATGTGGATGATTAGGTAGTTCAATTATTTCGGCTAAATTTGTTTTAGGATTTATTCCTGAAAACACTAATCCATTATCTTCTAAAATCTTTTTATATTCATTATTAAATTCATAACGATGCCGATGTCTTTCTAAAATATTATCTGTTTTATAATCTTTATAGGCTAAAGTATTTTTAGTAATACTACATTCATAATTACCAAGTCTTAAAGTACCACCCATATTAATAATTGACTTTTGATCAGCCATTAAATCAATAACGGGATTTTTACAAATAGCATTAAATTCAGTCGAATTAGCATCTTCAATACCACATACATTTCTAGCAAATTCAATAACTGCTAGTTGCATACCTAAACATATTCCTAAAAAAGGTATTTTATTTACTCGAGCATAATTAATGGCTTTTATTTTACCCTCAATACCTCTCGAACCAAAGCCACCAGGAACTAAAATTCCTTTACAATTTTTAAAAACCTCTTTTAAATTAACATTTTCTTTTTCTAAACTTTCTGAATCAATCCAGTTAATTTTAATTTTTTTACTTATTTTATAACCCGCATGTTTTAAGGCTTCAGCCACTGAAATATAAGCATCGTGTAGTTCAACATATTTACCAACTAAAGCAATTTCTAATTCATCTTTTAAATTATCTACTGTTTTAACTAAATCTTCCCAATACTTTAAATTGGCTTTTTTAAGAGGCATATCAAATTGCTTTAAAATTATTGTATCGATACCTTCTTCATAATAATTAAGAGGAATTTGATAGATATTATTAACATCAATTGAGTCAATAATATTTTCCACAGGAATAGAACAAAATAAAGATAACTTATTTTTAATCGCCATTCCAGTATCATAAGGGGCACGACAAACTAAAGCATCAGGGCTAATTCCCATATTTCTTAAATCTTTAACACTATTTTGCGTTGGTTTAGTTTTTAATTCATCTGACCCGAAAATATAAGGTACTAAAGTACAATGAACAAAAAAGGTATTACTTTGCCCAAGTTCATATTGAACTTGTCTTAAAGCCTCAATAAAGGCTTGAGATTCGATATCTCCAACTGTTCCCCCAATTTCAGTAATAACAATATCCGCATTACTAGTCGCGCCGGCTTCATAAATTTTATTTTTGATTTCATTAGTAATATGCGGAACCATTTGGACTGTGGCTCCTAAATAATCGCCTTTCCGTTCTTTTTCAATTACCGATTTATAAATTTTTCCACTAGTAATATTTGATGTATAATTTAATTCTTCATCAATAAATCTTTCATAATGTCCTAAATCTAAATCAGTTTCACACCCATCATAGGTTACAAATACTTCTCCGTGTTGAATTGGATTCATTGTTCCTGGGTCAACATTAAAATAAGGGTCAAATTTTTGCATAAATACTTTGTATCCTCTTGACTTAAGTAAAAGAGCAATACTTGATGCTGTTATTCCTTTGCCTAAACCAGAAACCACCCCGCCTGTTACAAATACATACTTTGTCATATATACCTCCCAAAACAAAATATAATAAAAAAACGAATAATTCTTGGTGAGAACTATTCGGCTCTCTTTAATTATAGAAAAAATAAAATTGATATTCAATAAGAATACATTAATTTGACATTAAAAATTTTTTCTTAAAAAAGGAAATGGAAGAAAAAAAGATAAATATATAAGTGAGAGGAGGAAAATCATGGAGAAAAAGAATGTAAAGTTTTATTCTTTAAGCAATGCTTGGGTCTTTAAAAAAATTATCGCTGATTCGAAAGACCCCAAAGTTTTAGATAAAATTTTATCAGATATATTGGAGCAAGAAGTAAAAGTAGTCAAGTTTCTTCCCACCGAACTAAATATGGGAAGACAAGATGATGATGTCATAGATGTTATTGTCGAAACTAAAGACCATGAAAGAATATTTATCGATTTATGTCTTAATCTTGATTAAAGTGAGGATTAATATCTTCGCTTTTTAATTACTAAAATCTAACAGTAAAAAATTTGTCGTTTTATATTCTAAATTAAAAAATATTATGATAAAATATATTTATAGTAGGTGATATAAGTGACAAGAGAAACTTTTTTACTTATAGCAGTAGCGTATTATTTAATTACAATGGTTGTGGTTGTAATTGTTTTAGTATTGATGAATAAAAGATATAAGAATTCTTTAACTAAAGAAATAAACGCTTTAGAAAGAGATAAAAATTTAATTATCTCATCATCTATTTTATCTGAACTTAACAAAGTAGAGGCATTAGTAAATAACAATGAATTAAAGAAAAAATATAAAAATTGGCAAAAAAGATTTGAAAATATTCGAGATAAAGAATTACCAAAAATAACTGATGATATTATTGAACTTCAAAATGATTATAATGAAAAAGATTATGATAAATTAAAAAAAGGATTAACGGAAGTAGAACTTAATGTTCAATATTTAAAAGCCAAGGCCGATTTTCTTCTTGAAGAAATAAGAGAAATTACTTTATCAGAAGAAAGAAATCGGGAAACTATTATTAAACTTAAAGCCGATTACCGGGAAATTAGAACTTTATATAGTAATAATGAAAGCGATTTTGCTATTATTAAAACTCCAATTGAATTACAATTTGAAAATGTTGATAAATTATTTAGTGCTTTTGAAATAGCCATGGATAAAAATGAATATTTAGAAGTCGGCAAAATAGTTAAAGCCATTGATGATGTAATTGGTAATTTAAAAGTTGTTATAAAAGAAACCAAGACAATAGTTAATTTAGGAAGTGTTATAATTCCTAAAAGAATTGAAGATATTAGTAATATCTATCATAAAATGAAATTAGAGGGTTATAATTTAGATTATTTAAATATTGAATATAATATTGAAGAAGTTAATAAGAAAATTCAAGATATTTTTAGTCGTTTAAATGTTTTAAATGTTGTTGATTCAGTTTTTGAACTAAAGACTATTATTGATTATTTTGATTCTTTATATAATGATTTTGATAAAGAAAAATTAACTAAAAAATTATATGAAGACTTTAAAAGAAGCATTTTAATTAAAGTGACTAAATTAGAAAAAATAAATAATGAATTATATCGGAAAATAGATGATATTAAATATAGTTATGATTTATCTGATGATGAAGTTTTAGTTATTAGTGAAATAAAAGATGAATTTAATAATATAAGAGAATCTTATGACCATGTGGTAGAGTTAGAAAGAAGTAAAACTTTAGCATACTCTAGACTTTATAAAGAAATGGAGATTTTAAATAATAAATTAACTAAATCTGAAGAGAAACTTAATGTTGCCTTAAAGACATTAGGTAGTTTAAAAGAAGATGAAATAAGGGCTCGTGACCAATTAGAAGAAATAAAAGATATCTTATCTCAAGCCAAAGAAAAGGTTCGGAGTTATAAATTACCAATTATTCCGAAAAATTATTATGTTGAATTATCGGAAGCAACTTTAGCAATTAATGAAATGATTAAAGAATTAGATAAAAGGCCTATTTCGATTAAAACTTTAAATTTAAGAGTAGATACGGCAAGAGATTTAGTTTTAAAAGTATATAATACAATAAACGAAACAGTTAAAACAGCGAAAATGGCGGAGACCGCAATTGTGTATGGTAATCGTTATCGGGTCGTAAATAGAGAAGTTGATTTAGGGTTAACCAAAGCCGAAAATGCTTTTTATAAAGGTAATTTTAAAAATAGTTTAGAAAACGCTATTAATGCTATAAATATTATTGAACCAGGAATTCATAAAAGATTATTAGAAGAGTATAAATAATGCTCTTTTTTCTTGGATATTATTTTTTTTAGACAAATGTTAATTTTTTCTTGTAATAAAAAAACTATGGGGTTATAATAGTTCCTACATGTTTTGAAAAGGAAGGGAATTAAAATGTCAAAAATAAGAAATAATGTTTTAAAAAATCTAGAAAATTTAAATAATCATTTGATTACACCAGAGAAATTTACTGAATATAGTAATATTCCTTTTGAAGTATCAAAAAGATTAAGTGAATGCTCTACATTTGAAGAAATGCTTCAAGAATTAGAAAGTTATATGAATATGAAGCATGCTAGAATGTATCGTAATATTCCAAGAGAAGAATTAGAAAAATATGAAGAATATTTAACTAATGAATTATCAGCAAGTTTAACTAATGAAGAAGCAATGACTAATTTTTGGAATATGGATGAACAAATGAGTTTTATTCTTCAATCAAGAAGAGATATCGAAGAAGATGATAAAGATTTATTTGCTACTTTCGATAGAGCCTATAATCATAGTATATTTGTTTGGGAATGTTTTGCAGTTGGTTTAATTTCATTATCAACTTTACAAGATGAATTAGAATATATCAGTGGTAAATATAATATGGTATTAAGTTTATTACCAACAATTAATAGAGATGAAAATGCTGAAAAAGTCCAATTTATCGAAGACGCTATTAAGGCTTTTAATGAATATCAAGAAACATTAGAAGTTGAAGGACCAGATAATTTCTTAAATTTAGGTTCTAGTTTATTAAGCCTTGAAGATGAAAAATTACCAGATTCTATACGTTTTGATTGGTATGATGAAAATATTGATGCTGAATTTGTTGAAAGTTTTTGTCGTAATTTAGAAAGAAAAATGCAAAGAAAAATAAAAATTGCTAAAAAAAGAAATAGTCGTTAACTAAAAAGCCGTAAATGGCTTTTTTAATTTAATTTATTTTGGTATAATTAAAGTAGGTAAAGTAGGTGTTAATATGACTTATTTAGATTATAGTGCAACTACACCAATGTCATTAGATGCTTTAGATACGTATGTTAAAGTTGCCAAAGAATATATTGGAGCAATTGGGACAAATAATTTATTAGGAGAAAAAGCCAAAAAACTTTTTAATGATACCACAAAAGAAATAAGTGATATGTTTAATATTATGGATAGTGAAATAATTTATACTAATGGTGGAACTGAAGCCAATAATATGGCGTTAATCGGGGCGGCTTTACAATATCATAAGAAAGGTAAACATATTATTGTTTCTAAATTAGAAAATCCAGCAATTTATAAAATATGTAATTATTTAGAAAGTATTGGTTTTGAAATTAGTTATGTTAATAATGATAATGATGGATTAATTATTTTTGATGATTTAAAAAGATTAATAAGAGAAGATACTATTTTAGTAAGTATATGTGCTGTTAATTCTGAAACTGGTGTAAGACAACCTTTAAAAATGTTAAGACAAATAATTAAAAAAGAAAATATGAGTACGATATTTCATTCTGATTTAACCGAAGCCATTGGAAAAACTAGTATTAATTTTCGTGATATTGATTTAGGAAGTGTATCGGCTCATAAGTTTTATGGTCCTAAAGGAATAGGTTTTTTATATAAAAATAGTCAAATTAATTTAACACCTTTAATATATAGTAGTAATAAAAATCAAAATTATAGTGTGGGAATGCCACCACTTCCTTTAATAGTTAGTATGAAAGTAGCCTTAAAGGAAGCCATTAAAGATATTGAAAAAAGAGAAAGATATATAACTTTATTAAATGAAAGATTAATTAGTAAATTAAGTAATATGGAGGGAGTTAGAATTAATCAAACTAAATATTCTATTCCCCATATTTTATCAATAAGTTTAAAAGATATTAGTGCTGATGTATTAGTTCAAAAGTTGGCTAATCGTGAATTTTATGTTAGTTCTAATATGCCTAATGAAATATGTAGTAGTGTAATGGCTATTTATAATGATTTAGAAAGAAGTAAATCTTGTTTAAGAATTTCGCTTTCTCATTTAACAACTGTTTTAGAAATTAATAGATTTTTAGAAACATTTGAGTTAGAATATAACAAATTAAAAAAATTAATCGGTGGGTGATGTTGTGGAAAAAATTATTACTATTAAATATGGGGAACTTTCAACTAAAAAAGATAACCGGAATTTTTTTATCAAAATTCTAAATAATAATATTGAAAAAGTTTTAGAAGATGTCGAAATTACTTATGATTTTGGTAGAATGTTTATTATTCCTAAAAAAGATAATTTTTCTTTAATAGTAAATAAATTACAAACTATTTTTGGTATTCATGAAATATTAATCGCGTATAAATTAGAAGATAAAGATTTAAATAATATAAAAGAGAATTTAATAACTTTATTAAAAGAAAAAAAATTTAATACTTTTAAAGTAGAAGTAAAAAGAAGTGATAAAAGTTATCCTTTAGATAGTATGGCTTTACGAAAAGAATTAGGGGCTTATATTTTAAAAAATATTCCTAATATTAAAGTTGATGTTAATAATCCCGAATTATTAGTAAATGTCGAAATTAGACTTAAAGAAGTATTAATTTATTTTAATGGCATAAAAGGTTTAGGAGGTTATCCAGTTTCTAGTTTAGGTAAAGGAATTTTAATGTTAAGTGGGGGAATAGATTCACCAGTGGCGGGTTATTTAGCCATTAAAAGAGGAATGAAATTAGAGGCTATTTATTTTGAAAGTCCACCTCATACTAGTGAAGCGGCTTTAGATAAAGTAAAAAAATTAGCCCAAAAATTGGCCATATATAATAATGATATTAAATTACATATTATTAATTTTACCGAAATTCAAGAAGCCATTTATACCAATATTCCGAAAGAATATTTAATAACCATAATGCGAAGAATGATGTACCGAATAAGTGCTATAATTGCTAGTAGAGTTAATGCCAAAGTATTAGTAAATGGTGAATCAATTGGGCAAGTAGCGAGTCAAACATTAACTAGTATGTCAGCAATTAATGAAGTTGTAAATATACCTGTGATAAGACCAGTTGCTTGTTTTGATAAATTAGAAATTATTGATATTGCTAAACAAATTGATACATTCGAAACTAGTATTTTACCATTTGAAGATTGTTGTACAATATTTGTTCCAGAACACCCCGTTATAAATCCTGAAAAAAGTAAATGTCAAGAATATGAAAAATTAATTAATTATGAAGAAATGATTTATAAAGCCGTTAAAGAAAGACAAGTAATAACTATTAAAAGAGAAGAAGAATTAGAATATCAAGATTTATTATAATGTATTAAATTAATTTCTTAAACCATAATAATAATGGTGATAAGATGTTAAAAAATAATAGTTTTTATAAAAGTAGTGATTTACTTAATGAAAGTTATCGAGGGAGAATGAATAGTTATTTTAATCCATATGAATGTAATTTTGAAAGTAATAAAAAAGATATGGTAAATTCTGATGTAAAGGTAATGAAAAGTCAAGAACATTTTATAAGAAAAAGTACTAAAACTAAATGAACTGCAAATAGTTCATTTTTTTAATTTACAATAACCTTAAATTCTTTTATAATATATTTAGAAAGGTATGGTAGTTGAGGTAAAAATATGCAAAAAAAGTTTATATTTATAAATAATTGTTTAAAGCAATTACAAGAAAGAATACCAGATGGAATGATAGTTAAAGCCGATTTTATTAGATTTCAAGATGGTTCTGGAAAAGTTGTCTTACCAACAGAATGTCGAGATACTGATGTCTATATTGTTTGCGATGTAAATGATAAAACCCCTAATCCTTATTCTCTTCATAGTTTATCTCCTGATGACCATGTGAGAGATATTGCTAGAACTATTGGGGCATTAAAAGATAATCCAGCACGCAAAAATTTAATTATTCCTTTTCAACCTTATGGTAGACAACATAGGAGGGTATTTGGTGAATCGACGGAAGCCGCTGATTTCTTAAGGGAATGCCATTATTTAGGATTTCATAATATTTTAACTGTTGATTCTCATGATTTTAATGTTGCATCAGCCATTTCAAAGCATAATTTTGATAATATGTATGTAACGAATGAATTATTAATTGCTTTAGTAAAAAAAGAAAAATTAAATTATCAAAAACCAGAAAATATTTTAATTGTAGCCCCAGATGAAGGAGCCCAAATGAGAGCCAGACACTTTGCTGACCGCTTTGGTTGCAATCATGCATTCTTTTCTAAAAGAAGAGATGTGACTAAAATAGTTGATGGTAAAAATCCTTTAGAATCTAAACAATATGTTGGTTTTAGTCCCGAGGGTAAAACAGTAATTGTTGTGGATGATATGATTTCATCAGGAGGAACTATTATTGAAACCGCGAAAGAGTTAAAGAATATGGGTGCGAAAAAGATTTATGTTTGTGCTACTTTTGGTTTATTTACAAAAGGTACAAGAGATTTTATTGAAGCATATCGAGCAGGAATTATTAATAAAACCTATATTTCTAATTTAACTTATTTAGCCGACCAATCTTTAGAGGGAATAGAAGTAGTAGATGGTACTAAACAATTAGTTAGTTGTATTGATTCAATTCATGAGGGTAAAGAAAATATATCTGAAGAATTAGAAAATAGTTTTATTTCCGTGAGTAGTTTAATGGAAAAAGCAAATAGATAAATATTTTAAAGAATTTAGAAAATAATAAGATTAGATAGGAGATTAAAAATGAATAAAAAATTAAAAAATATATTAATTATTGGGGGAATAATTCTTTTAGTAGCATTAGTTATTTTACTAATTAGTTGGGCATTTAGAAAAGATAAGGAAGATATTCCTGAAAATGGAGTTTTAAATAAAGATAACTACAAAATAAATTTAAAACTTGATAGTGATATTAAATTAGATTTTGAGGCTAAATATTATACTTGTGATGGTAAAGTATGTGGCACGATGGAAACTAAAACTACTAAAATAGAAATAACTGATGAAAAAATGCAAACAGTATTTAAAGATATTGAATATAAAGATAAAAAAATAGAAGATGTAATTGCTAGTTTAGTTGAGGCTTATCGGAAATATGTTCATCAAGAGGGAATAATGGAATATGACATAACTACTAATTGGCAAGATTATGAAAAATATGAATTAGATGCTAAAACTACTAGTGAAGTAAATCTTCCAAGAATTAAAGTATCACAAGATTTAAAGTAAAAGTATAATTCAAAAGTTATACTTTTTTCTTTTTTAAAAAATCCTTTATTTACAAAATAAAAATAGTCATTTATAATGTTATAGAGAGGTGTTATTTATGAAAATATTGTCTGTAAATGCTGGAAGTTCATCATTAAAATTTAATTTAATTGAACTACCAGAAGAGAAAGAATTGATTAGTGGTTATTTTGAAAAAATAGGAATGGAAGATAGTTTTTATAGCATAAAAATAAATGGTGAAAAAACTAAAAAACAAGCCAGTGTTCCTAATCATTCAGAAGCCATAAAATATTTAATTGAAGAATTATATAGTAATAATATTATTAAGTCTTTAGATGAAATTGATGGTGTAGGTCATCGTTTAGTTCATGGAGGAGATAAATATAACAAATCAGTTATTATTGATGATGATGTTATTAAAACTGTTGAGGAATTATCTAGTTTAGCCCCTTTACACAATCCAGCAAATATTGTGGGAGTTAAAGCCTTTAGAGAAGCAATGCCTAATACACCAATGGTTGGAGTTTTTGATACAGCATTCCATCAAACAATGGCTGAAAAAGAATTCTTATATCCTGTACCTTATGAATGGTATAAAGATTATAGTGTTCGTAAATATGGTTTTCATGGTACAAGTCATAAATATATAACTAATAAAGTTAAAGAAATGTTAGGTAAAGAAGACGTTAATATTATCAGTTGTCATATTGGTAGTGGTGGTTCTTTATGTTGTGTTAAAGATGGTAAAAGTATTGATACAACAATGGGCTTTAGTCCTAACTCTGGTATTATGATGGGTACAAGATGTGGCGATATTGATTACTCAATGATTCCATATTTAATGAAGAAAACTGGTATGAGTATTGATGAAATTGATACGGCATTAAATAAAAAGAGTGGCTTACTAGCAGTTAGTGAGAAATATTCTGACCATAGAGATATTGAAACTGGCATGGCTGATGGTGATGAAAGAAGTATTTTAGCCAATGATATGTATATTGATAAAATAGTATCTTATATTGCTCGTTATTATGTTAAATTAGATGGCAAAGTAGATGCTTTAGTATTTACGGCTGGTTTAGGAGAAAATGCTCGGGAATTCCGTGAAGAAGTAATAAGTAAACTTGCATCTTTAAATATGTATATTGATAAAGAAGAAAATAATAAAATTGCTTCTTATTTAGATAAACACGAAGGTAAAATATCTAGTGCTGAAAGTAAAACTCCAATTTATGTTATACCAACTAATGAAGAATTAATGATTGCCCTTGACACTATGGAACTAATTAGTTAGTGGGTGATTGGTATAATAAATAAAACAATATTAAATAAAATTTATAAAGAAATTAAAAAATATGATGAGATAGTTATTGCTAGACATATTGGACCAGACCCTGATGCCATTGCTAGTCAAATAGCCTTAAGAGATAGTATTTTACTTACTTTTCCGAGTAAAAAAGTTTATGCCGTAGGTTTAAGTGTTTCTAAATTTAAAAGTTATGGTAATTTAAATCATCCTAATTATGCTGAACTAACTAATCCTTTATTAGTAGTTTTAGATGTTCCTAACTTTGAAAGAATAGATGGCATAGAAGATTTAAAATATCAAGCCATCTTAAAAATAGACCATCATCCTAAAGAAGATATTATTGGTGATGTTGACTGGACAGATGAAAAAAAATCTAGTACTTGTCAAATGATAGCGGAATTACTTTTATATACTAAACTTAAATTAAATCAAAAAATAGCCGAAAATTTATTTTTAGGAATAGTATCTGATAGTGAAAGATTTTCTTTAAAAAATACAACTTATGAAACTTTTCAAACAGTTAGTGATTTAATTAAAGAAAGTAATATTGATTTTCCTCTATTATATGAAAATTTATATACGAGACCTTTTAATGAACATAAATTTATTGCATTTATTACTAATAATTTAGTTATTGATGAAAATAAATTTGCTTATATTAAAATAAGTGATAAAGATTTAAAAGAATACAATGTAGACTCTTCAACTCCATCGAATTTAATAAATGGTTATAATTTTATCGATGAAATATTAGTTTGGATGTTTATAACGGAAGATGTTAAAAATAAACAATATAAAATAAGTATGCGTTCAAGAGGACCGATAATAAATACAATTGCTACGAATTATAATGGGGGAGGGCATAAATTTGCCTGTGGAGCCCGACTTTCAGATATGCAAGAAATTGACAATTTAATTAAAGACTTAAGTGAGGCTTGCAAAAATTATGAAAAAGATAAGTAGTTATAAAAAGAAAAAAGGTAGTATTTATGAAATAATATTTGATTCTAGTGAGAAAATAAATCTCTATGATGATGTTATTTTAAAATACAACCTTTTATTATCTAAAGAAATTGAAGAAAGTAAATTAAAAGAAATATTAGAATTTAATAGTTATTTAGAAAGTTATAATATTGCTCTTAAATATATAAGTTTTAAATTAAGAACTGAAAAAGAAATTATTAAAAGATTAAAAGGATTTAATAAAAATGCCATTGATTATACTTTAAAAAGATTAAAAGATGAAGGATATTTAAATGAGGAATTATATATTAAATCTTATATTAATGATGAAATTAATTTAAAAGTAGTGGGACCTAATAAAATACTTTATAATTTAAAAAAATTAGGTTTTAAAGAAAAAAATATTCAAAATTATTTAAATACTTTTTCAAATGACATTTGGCTGGATAAAATAAAGAAATTTATTGCAAAGAGAATGAGTATTAATCATAATTTATCTGGGATAATGTTAAAACAAAAAATTGTTCAAGAATTAATTTCTAGAGGTTTTATAAAAGATGATATTTTAACTATTATTGATAACTATGATTTTAAGGATAATAAAGATATTTATGAAAAAGAATATACTAAAATAAAAAATAAATTAATGAAAAAGTATAGTGGTGAAGAATTAGAATATCAAATTAAGATGGCTTTAATAAAAAAAGGCTTTAAAAATATTTAATATTTATAATTAGCCAATAAAAAAATTGATTAAGAGTTAGTTAATCAATTTTTTCTTTTTAATTAGCACTATTAGTAGTTGTACTATTGGCTAAATTATTTAAATAAATACCATATTGTCTATCTAATGTTGAATCAATAATTTTCATATTATAAAGTTCACGATAATGTTTCATAGAATTTAATGATAAATCGGTATCAGTATTTATTTTTTCATTGGCTAAAGTTTCAATAATTTCATCTTTCATATCTTCAAGTTTAGCCTTATCTTTAGAAGCATTACGATATATAATGTGATATCCAAGTTCGGTAGTTATTACTTTTTTACTATATTCGCCATCTTTTAATTTATAAGCAGCATCTAATAATTCATCATATTCTTCACTTAAATCACTATAATTAACATATCCCATATTACCATCATTTTCTTTAGTGGCTTCATCTTCAGAATATTCTTTAACTAATTCTTTAAAGGTATCTAATTTTTTATCAGCATCATTTAATTTTTTAATAACTTCATTAACTTTTTCTTTGGCTTTATCTTCGGCTTCAGTCTTTTCCGTAGTAGTCATACTATCAGTTACTTCTGGAGTTATTAAGATATGATAAAGTTCAATATCTTCTTTAGCATCTTCATTATAGTATTTTTCAATTTCTTTATCAGTTACAAGTGATTTAGCATATTCTTCCATAGCATGTGATTGCATAAAACTTGTATATAAATAATCTTGATAGGCTTCTTTATCAGTATAATTAGTATTTTTTCTTAAAGCCTCTAAAAATTTATCTTCGCCTC
>CANRCL010000023.1 GCA_947629115.1 uncultured Bacilli bacterium
TATTTCCTTTTTAATATGTAACATTTTCTCTAATTATTCATTTTTATTTATGTAACATTATCAAAAATTTTTCACATTGAAGGGCTATTTAGCGTAATTTTGGACATATAAAAACAAATAGATATGTTTTTGTTCTATTTGTTTTTTTAATAATATAAAGTTCTGCAATCAACTTTTTTTCCGGGAACACAATTGTTATCATCAAACCAAGCAGTTGCTGAACATGATCCCCAAGAATTACAATCACCTTCACAATATTTAGTAACATAACCTCCTGCGCAGCAATCCCCAGCATAACTACACTCACCAGCACCACTTGGTCTGCCACAATAATAGGCACCATGTTGAGAATTTCCACATATATAAGCACCAGTATAACCTCCACTACATTCTGTTCCACATGCATATCTTGAATGACCAGTACAAGGTTTACTGCATTTTTGATTTCTACTAGTTATTTGAACATTACAAGGAAATGTATTTCCAGCCTTATCTCTTATGTTTATAACATTATTAGGATTTTTTAAATCATAAAATGGATATGAATATCTTTCACAACCACTTAATGTATCATAACAAGTAACATTACCGTCAATACCTTTAGTAGTTCCTAGTACACTTGTTTTATTTATACTTTGACAAGTTGGAGGAATACCATCTACTTGATATAAATCACTAACTTCTGTGGCTTCTCTTCCAGAAGCATCTTTAACTTTTACTATTAATTTTTGAGGATTCTTGCCATTTTGAATTTGAAAATTAACATTTTGGCTTAATGCTCCAGTATTTGCATATTGCCTGTTAGTGGGACTACATTCAACATCATCATTGGCATTGGTATCTATACAATATAATATTTCTTTTATTCCACTTCCTTCATCCTCAATCGTTGTTGTTAAATATAACATTTGATACCAATCTGTTACTCCTTCTGCTTGTCGCTTTGTTCCTACTTCTATTTTTAATTTTGGAGAAACCTCATCTACTTTATAAATACTACTTTTCCATCCCGAAGTTACATTTCCTAATTTATCTGTTGCCTTTGCAGTTATCATTTGACCTTTATTATCTGTTGTTTTCATATCTATATTAACACTTCCATTACTTCCAGGAATATTGGGCTCACAAGCACTAGTATCTAAACAATAATTAATATTATCAACTCCTATTCCTTCATCTACAGAAGTTAATAAAATCGATAATTTTTGATACCAAACAGGATCTAATCTTTTAACATTGGTATAAACATAATTTATAATCGGGCCTTTATTGTCAAACGTTATTTTATCTATTCCTTTATCTGTTCCACCTATTACACTTCCGGCCTCATCTTTTATGTAAGCACTAAGTATTCTCTCTTCATTAGTTTCAGTTTTTAATGTAAAATTAACAGTGGCTTTACCATTTTTTCTTTCTTCTTCACTTATTGGTGTCCATTTACAATAATCCATTACATTTGTACTTGCTTTTATTCCTCTTTCTACCTTTTCTTCAAATATACAATAGGATTTAACATCATCATCTAACCAACTTAGAGTTGCTGAATTTGTTGTTTTATTGGTATATTTTTTACTTCTTTCTTCTTTCATTGCAGTTATTTTAAATTCAAAATTAGTTGGAGCGGGATCATATTCAAAATACAAATAACAATAGGCCTCTTTTTTACTTTTTATTGTGGCTATTCTATTATCATTATCAAATGACATAATCCCCTCAATTGTATTTCCTTCATCATCTATACAATTAGACAATTCTTCGATATATTTATAACCAATTTCAGGCCATTTTTGCTCAGTATAACTATAATATTTATCAGAATTTTTATCTTTTAACATTATAGCATAAACAGGACCATCTCTTTTTATTTTTTCATTAACAAATTTATTACTACCACTTTTATACGTCAAAAAGATACTAATTATTTCAATTAGTATTAATAACATAATAATATAAATTTTTCCTATTTTTTTCTTTCTCATTATTAATTCTTACTAAAGTACATATAACATTTAACTGATTCTTTAACATCATTTAAAGTCGCTAAATTATTTTTATAATTAATTACAGTATCAACTTCTTTACCATTTTTATCTACACAACCAGAACGAGTTGCGTCAAAAGTATAACCAGATGTTGGCCAAGTATTACTTTTAGTATATGTTTTAGTATTATAACCAGTTTCTAATAAAACAGCATAAATTGGTTCTTTTTTTATTTCCTTTTCATTTAAATTTTTAGAAGTAGTACCTTTAGTCATTAAAAAGATACCTCCTACTTCTAATAACATAATAAATAATATAATTCCAACTTTAAATTTTTTCATACTTATTTTCCTATCTTTAATCTATAATTATTATAATATTTATCTACTAGGAAAATCAAGATTAAATTTTAGCAAAAGAAAAGAAGCATTGCTTCTTAACTTCCTTTTACTTGATTCATTACTTCTTCAGCAAAATTTTCATTTCTTTTTTCCATACCTTCGCCTACTTCATAACGAACCATTTTAATTACTTCTCCACCATTGTCAGCTACATATTTGGCTACTGAAACATCGCCATCTTTAATAAAAGGTTGTTCAACTAAACAAATTTCTTTATAGAATTTTTTAATTCTTCCTTCAACCATTTTTTCAGCAATATCAGCAGGTTTTCCTTCATTAATTGCTACTTCTTTTTGAACTTTTCTTTCATTTTCAACAACATCTTCAGGAACACTTTCAATATTTAAATATAAAGGTTTCATAGCAGCGGCTTGCATAGCAACTTCTCTGGCTACATCAGCATTAGCACCTTTTAAGACAGTTAGGGCTGCAATTCTTCCACCCATATGTAAATAATCACCAAAAACTTCATCATCATTTTTAGAAACAATTTCAAATCTTCTTAAAGAAAGTTTTTCACCAATTTTAGCAACCATTGAGATAATATAATCAGAAACTTTACCATTTTCAGTGGCAACTTCATTGGCTTCTTCTAATGTCTTAGCATCACTTTTAAGTAAAGCATGACCAATAATATCAATCATTTTAACAAATTCTTCATTTTTAGAAACAAAGTCTGTTTCTGAATTTACTTCTAAAATAACGGCTTTATTATTATCAATAAAAATATTAGCAAGGCCTTCAGCCGCAATACGACTTTCTTTTTTAGCAGATTTAGCAATTCCTTTTTCTCTTAAATAATTCATTGCTTCATCCATATTACCATTGCATTCTGATAAAGCCTTTTTGCAATCCATCATTCCGGCTCCAGAACTTTCACGTAGTTCTTTAACCATACTTGCAGTAATTTCCATTTTAATTCTCCTTTTTATTATTTTAAATTATTAATTAATTCATCTTTTTTCATTGTACTATAGCCTTTAATTCCTGCTTCTTTAGCCATAGCCTTTAATTCAACTAAAGTTTTAGAACTTAAATCAACTGTTTCTTTTTTAGTAGATTTTTTAGTTTTCTTTTTCTCTTCTTTAACTTCTTCTTTTTTAACTTCTACTTTTTCAGTTTTTTCTTCTTTAGTTTCTTCTTTGTTTTCTTTATTTTTAAATTCTTTTTTATAATTTTTCTTAAATTCTTTTTGTGGTTTTTCTTCCATTACATCTTCTTTTTTGGCTTGGTCAAATTTTTCGGATTTAATTAATTCTTCCATTCTTACTTCTTCATGAGTTGTACCTTTTTTATCTTCTTCACTGATGTAATCTACCATTTCAAGACCACTAGCCTCACAAATAGCATTATTAAGTACTCCAAGCATAACTTTAATACTTCTAACAGCATCATCATTACCAGGTATTACAAAATCAACATCATCAGGGTCGCCATTAGTATCAACAATACCAAAAACAGGAATATTTAACTTTCTTGCTTCTTTAACAGCATTGTATTCCTTTTTAGGGTCAACTACTATTAATGCTTGTGGAAGTTTATCCATTTCTCTAATACCACATAAAATACGATTTAATTTATCATATTCCTTTTTAAGTCCAATTACTTCTTTTTTAGGAAGTAAATCAAACTTACCAGATGTTTCCATCTCTTCAATTTCTTCTAAACGTTTTACTCTTTTTCTAATAGTTCTAAAATTAGTTAGAGTTCCACCTAACCATCTTTCAGTTACATAGAAAGATTTACTACGAAGTGCTTCTTCTACACATACTTCGCTTGCTTGTTTTTTAGTACCTACAAATAAGAATTTACCACCATTAGTAGCAATTTCTTTAATTTCATTGTACGCTACTTCCAACAATTCTTGGGTTTTTTGCAAGTCAATAATATATATATCTTCTCTTGCTGTAAAGATATATTCTTTCATTTTGGGATTCCATCTTTTTGTTTGATGACCAAAATGAACTCCAGCTTCTAATAAATAACTCATAGAAACTACGGCCATAAATAATCACTCTTCCTTTCGTTTAACTTCTTAATTTTTAATACCCTTACCACTTAAATAATTAAGCACTCGGCGTGGGCTAAAAATTAATGTTTATTTGACTAAACAGCCAAGCATATTTTATCAAAAAAATATACTCATTACAAGTATATTTTTCGGAATATTTATTTAAAACTAATAGATTATATATTTATCTTGAACATTTACACCTAATTTTTTACGAGTAAGAGTTTTTCCATCCGGATAAATATGAGGATAAGTCTTAGCATAAAATTCTTTGGGTTGCATTTCTAGGGCTGCTAAAATTCTTTCTCGATAATCAAGTTGAATTGACATAAGTTCTATTTCACTTTCTCTATTAATATCAACTCTACTACAAAGTTCATCTAATTTGGCTAAATAGAAAGATACATCACTATGTTCAGCCATTAATTTTAAATAATAATCATATAAACTTTCAATATATTCTTTTCTTAATTGTTTATTAAATTCTGTTTGATAAAATCTAATATCAATATTAGGTATTTCTTTTTCCTCTTTGGTTAATTCAAGTTGACCATTAATTTCAAAAATTGGTAAAGAAAGACCATCGATATCTTTGGTAACAACTTTATAACCTTGGGCATTTTTTAAAAGAGCAATATTATCTTCTTCTGGACTTAATTTCTCTTTTACAATTCCATAAACATTATTATAAACTGCTAAAGGAATATCTTTATCAAAATTTAAAAGTATTTGTTCATCTTTTAAACTTATATCTCCAGTTTTTAAAGGAGACACTCTTCCAAATAATAATTGTTCATAATATTTAACTATTAAAGGATTAACCTCACCATAATTTCTTTTTAAAGTTTCAATTAATTCACTTTTAAAACGCCAATTATGTAGTTTATAAGACTCTAAAATTTCATTTCGCATAAATTCACTTCCTGTCAACTAATTTTAATCATTTACATTTTAAATGTCAACTCCTAATTTTAGTCTTTTTTTAAGTATTGATGACTAAATTCACACCCACAATAATCTTGTCTATATAAATCATATTGTTTAGATAATTCAATACTTTTTTTATACCCATCTTTCTTTTTAAAATCACTATATAACCATTTTATTTTATATTTATCTTCTAATTTTTCTCCAATTTCATTTAATACTTGGGCATTTTTATAAGGACTAACAGATAAAGTTGAACCAAAATAATCAAAATGTTTTTCTAAGGCTAAAGCAGCCGTTTTTTCAAGTCTTAATTCATAACATAAGTGACATCTGGCTCCGCCCTCTTTTTCTTGTTCATAACCTTTAACATATTCTCGCCATTTCGCATTTTCATAAGCGATATCATAAAAATCTAATGTGGGAATATTTAATTCTTTTATCAATTTAAGTTGTTCTTTTTTTCTTTTTTCATATTCTTCTTTTGGTTCTATATTCGGGTTATAATAAAGAATAGTAATATCAAAATAATCTTTTAAATAAGTTATTACATAACTTGAACATGGACCACAACAACTATGTAAAAGTAATTTAGGTCTTTTATCTAAATTCTTTATAATCTCTTCTAATTTTTTATCATAATTAATTTTCTCTTTCATTATCATCATCTACTACTTCTTCTTTAATACTTTCACAATTATTAAAGGAATTATTTTCACTTTTACTATCTAAATATAAACAGCCTTTAACATTACCTTTATTATTAACAATTGATTCATATATATCTAAATAATCATTAAATTTTTCAATATTAACTGTATTAACATAAACTTTATTACCATCATTCATTTTTAATAAAAATCTTTTATCATCAACTACTTTATCATCAACTTTATTAGGACTATATTCTATTTCACTAACTAATTTTAAGACATCTAAATTAATTATCTTTAATTTATTTATTAATTCTTGATATATTTTATCGGGAACCGTATTAATTAAAACTGGTATGCCTAAATAACTATCATTATAAGGTATTTTTTTACCATTTGTTAAAACTAATTCTTGACTATTTTTTTGATAAAATAAAACATTTTCTTCTTTAATAGTAATTTTTAAACTACCTAAATAATTTTTAGAAACTTTAACATCACTAATTAAATCTAACTCTAATAATTTATTTTTAATACTTCTTTTACTAACTTTAAATACTGATTCATCTTTTAAATCTAGGTAAGATATTAAATAATTATCTTTTAATAAACTATTACCCTCAATAGTAATATTAGTAATTGGTTTTTTATAAATATACATTCCAAAAGATAATAATAAATAACCCGCTAATAAAAGGATTATGATACCTTTAAATCTTACTTTTCTTTTCTTTTTTTTCGTTTTAATTTCTTTTTTCTCTTCCATATTAATTCCAATCTACTATGACTTGTTCTAATTCTAGTTCTATATTATAAATTTCTTTAATTTGCTTTTTTATATATTTTATTAAATTTTTAATATCTTTACTAGTAGCATTATCAACATTTATGATAAAATTGGCATGTTTTTCTGATATTTTAGCCCCACCTATTTGATAACCTTTAAGATTAGCATCATCAATTAATTTACCGGCCGCATAACCATCGGGATTTTTAAATACACTTCCCGCATTCCGATATTCTAAAGGTTGTGTATTTTGTCTTTTTTCTCTATTTGAGGTAATTAAGTCTAACATTTCTTCTTTACTTCTTTTAGTTAATTTAAAAGTGGCTTTAACTAAAATATCTTTTGTTTCTTTAAAACTAGAATAACGATTTCTTATAGTTATCTCTTCTTTTTTTAAAGTTTTTAATTTACCATCTCTTATAATACTTACACTAATTAAATTATTATAAATTGTTATATCTTTATTAAAACTAGCATTACCTACTAAAGCACCCCCAATAGTTCCTGGAATAGTGGCTAAATTTTCTAATCCACTTAAACCTTTAAGAACCGTTAAAAGGGCTATTTTAGAAAGTATGGCCCCACATTCAACCTCTAATAAATCATCTTCTAATTTATAATTATTTAATTTTTCTAAACTAATAATTACTCCTTTAAAAGGTTCATCGGGTAAAATAACATTTGAACCCTTACCAAGAACATAATATTTTAAATTATTAGTAGTTAAATAAGCCATTAAATTAATTAAACTATCTATATCATTAACTTTTATAAAATATTTAGTTTTAGTTTTAATTCCATAAGTATTATAATTTTCTAAAGAATAATTTTCATATACTTCGCCAAATTCATCTAGCCTCATTAATTATCTCCTTTACTTTTTCATAAATTACTTCACTACTATTAATATCTTTTTGATGTTTTAAATTATCTTTAAGAACATTTAATTCCATATCATCTTTTTCTAATAATTTTTTAACTCTTTGATATAATTTTTCACCCGTTAAATCTTTTTCTCCTAACATAATGGCTAAATTACTATTTTGTAAATCTAAAGCATTATAATATTGATGATTATTGGCTACATTAGGACTTGGTACTAAAATTGCTGGTACTTTAGCACTTAATATCTCTGATATGGTACTAGCACCTGCTCTGCTTATTATTAAATCACAATTTTTAAATAAAGCCGCTAAATTAGATAGATATGGTAAAACTTTAATATTTTTAGCAAAATGATTATTTTTAGTTAATTCATCATAATAACTATTACCCGTTATATATAATACTTCATAATCTTCTTTAGCACTTAACTTTAGAAAATCAATTAATTTAGTCATTAAACTACCACTACCTAATGAACCACACGTAATTAAAACTAATTTTTTATTTTTAGATAAACCAAGCGATTCTTTACTAATTGGTTTTAAATTTTTAACATTATCCCCACTTGGATTACCAGTATAAATACATTTTACTTCTTTTTTAAAATATTTTTCACTTTCTTTGAATGAAGTTAAAACTGCGGATACTCCCCCACTTAAGAAAAGATTAGTTTTACCAGGAATACTATTTTGTTCATGAATAACACTTTTTATTTTTAATTTTTTCGCTGCCATTATAACTGGTAAAGTAACATAACCACCAACTCCAATAACAATATCAGGCTTAAATTCTTCCATTATATGAATACATTTGTAATAGGCTTTATATAAATAACCAATATTTTTAATATCTTGTCCTATTTTCTTTTTATTAAAACCATATATTTTAATGGATTCATAAGGAATATTTTCTTCAGGTACTATTTTATTTTCCATTCTATTATGGGTACCAATATATAAAACTTGAAAATTCTTTTCTTTTTCTTGAAACTTTTTTATTATTGCTAAAGCCGGATAGATATGGCCACCTGTACCACCAGCAGAGATAATCATTTTCATCCTTATCACCTACTTAAATTATACACTAAATAACTTAAAATTAGTAGGTCTATTTGCTATTTACACACTTATTTGATATAATAGGGAAGATTTTTAAAGGGGGTAAATATAATGGCAGTATTACCGCTGACATTTGAAAATGGCGAACATTTAAAAATAAAATATGATTATTTTGCTGAAACTAAAGAAGAATTAGAAACATTTTTAAGTCATCAAAAACATTTAGGAACTAAAACTTTTGCTAAAGATGTTATGTTTTCACATGAATTAAAAGCCAATAATTTAATTGAGGGCTATCTTGATGATGTTCAAAAAGTAAATCAAATTATCAGTAGAAAATATGGTAATGAAGATAGTGAACAAGTTAAAAGAGTTTTAAATTTATATCATGGTTATAATTATATCTTAAAAGAAAAAAATATTAATAAAGATACTTTAAAAAAATTATATAGTATTTTATCAAAAGGGCTATTAAAAGAAAGTGATGCTTGTCGAATGGGCGATTATTATCGAACTGCTCCCGTATACATTTCATTTAATGGGAGAATAAGTCAAAATCCTGATGAAGGAGTTAGTTCTGATAGAATTGATGAATTTATGGATAAATATTTTGAGTTTTTAAATAATAATGATTTTAATCAAAGTATGACTGATGAATATATTAAAAGTCAAATCTTACACTTTTATTTTGTTTATATCCATCCTTATTTTGATGTTAATGGTCGTACTTCAAGAACTCTATCTATGTGGTATTTACTGAATAAAAAGGCCTATGCTTATATTATATTTAATCGTGGTATTTCTTTTAAAGGTTCTAATTATGACCGAACTATTATCAAAGCCAAAGGTTTTAAAGATGTTTCCTATTTCATTCTTTTAATGCTTCAAACAGTAAAGACTGAATTAGAAAAAGAATATATAATGGAATCAATTGCTAGTTGTTCATCTAGTAAATTAACCAGTTTAGATTACCAAACTATTCTCTATTTATTATCTATGAATGGTTTAATAAATATTGCAGATTTTGTTACTATGTATAATAAATTTAATGATAAAAAGAAATCCAAAGAAATCTATGATACAATGATTGAACCGCTTATAAATAAAGGAATAATTGTTGTTAAAAGAGACACTAATAGAGGATTATTTAATGGACAAAATAATCAAGAGTTGGCTTTTAATCCTGCAGTTATGGATTATGATAAAAGTAAAATAAAAAGACTAACTAAATATCGTTAATATATGGTTTAGGCCATATATTTTTTATTTATCAACTATATAATATACTTCTTCATATTTGATATTTTCAAATAAACCATAAGAAAATATTTCTAAATTTTTTAAATTATTAATAATAGTCTCATTTAATAAACTATTTAAAATGGCTACAAAATCTAATTTTTTAATATCATCACTAGTATTTAAAACATAATTCAAGATACCTATTTTATAATGCCTATTGGGCTTATTAACTTTATTAATTAATTGATTAGAAAAACTCATTACATATAATTTTTTATTGGGATATTTTTCTAATAAATTATAAAATTTTGTAAAATTATTAATATTTTTTAATTCAATCAAAAATATTTTATCACTCTTAATTTTTAAAATAGTCTTTAATTTAGGCATAAATCTTGGTAATTCATTAAAATTCATATTACTTATTAATTTTCCATTATATAAAGGATCATGATAAATAATAAATTCGCCATCTTTAGTTTCTCTAACATCAAATTCTACTCCCATATATTTATCATTATTTAAAGCATTAAGTATTGCTTCATAAGTATTTTCTTTTATTTTATCGGAAGAAATTCCTCTATGTTTTATCAATTTAGCCAAAAAAATCACCTAGTATAATATACTAAATGATTTTCTATTTTATTAATTGGGAGATAATACTAGACGAGTGCCAATATAAATAAATTTATCACCACTTCCCCCATAAAAATAAAATTGACCTGCTATACCTCCATCATTGTAATGATCGCTTCTATGGAACCAAGGAGAATTAGAATTAATGAATACCGAAACATTGGTGTACCAACTACTATGATATCTTAATGTACCAGGAGTTTTACCTTCTCCATTAGTTCCATCTCCATCATAATATTGATAAAAAGGTCCCATTTCTCCTGTAGCATCACCTAAGATTCTTTTGGTATATGTATTTACTCCACTATCTGATGGATATATATCTACGTAATTTTTATATATGCTAGTTAGCAAAGTATCATCTTCAAAGCCACTTGCTCCAATTGTACCGCTTCGATATGCAGCCATATATTCGTTAGCACCACCACTCATATCATATACTCCAGTAATATTTCCAGTTGTACTAGCAAGGTATCCTGCTCCACTATTATAGGGTTGGGTTTTATCTAGTTCTTTGCTAGTTCCAGTCGCTCCTGTTCTTGTTTCTTGATTACTATTCGCTACCGCTCCATAGCCTGTCATATAATCCGAAGCATTATTTATATTTATATTCCTTCCTATTCCATATATTGAATGTGATAAATATGCTACGGCTCCCCATTCCGTGTTTTTCATCATATGACTTTCAAGTTGACGATTATAATTGTATAAACTTAAGAAGAAATTTTGAATGGTATTATTTCGCCATGAATTTACATTTGGTTTTACTATTACTCTTTTACTATTTTCTTCTGTTATTGCTGCTTTCGATGCTGTCCAACTTGATGTATCACTTATTGGATTTCCATTATCTGCTGTTTGATTATATCCGACTTCAAACTTTCCTACCCATATTCCTTTTAAATCTTTATCTCCTAATGTAAATGCTGGATGAGTATAATATTCATTTAATTTGGCTTCACTTTCATTAATCTTTGAATTTGTATTTACATCACCAAATTTTACATCTATTATTCTTGGTTTATTAAAGGCATTTACTGGAGAAGTGGCATAATTAGTATTATTTAATGTATTAGCATTTGGTGCACTATTATAGTCTTCGGTATTGGCCATATTCCATATCTTGTAACTAAATCTTGGAATCCATACAAAATAACTTTCAATGTCTTCTTCTAGAATTATATCTCCAGTTTTATATGTGTATTTTTCTTTGCCGCCTTTTTTTGGATTATCAACTAACAATACAGCATTAGCCCATCTTTTTTCGGCATAGTCATACCATTTTGTTTTTAAATTTGCATAATGCACTGTTCCATCACTATCTAGTGTTATTGGTATTAATTTTTTAGTACTTCCTCCTACATCTAGTACTGGGTCTGCTCCATTAAGTGTTTTATCAACCCAATTATCTTTTAACAAACCAGATTTTTCATATAACTCATCTATAGCATCTTGCACATTATCATACTTTCCGCCACTACTCGCTTTATCATAAGACACATCTTTACTTTTGATTAATGTTGTTGCTGCATATACTCCTGTACAAGATAGTAATACTCCTAACATAAATGCTATTACTAATTTATAATTATTCTTCACCATAAATTAACCATCTACCTTATGATTTTATTATAAAATATTACCCCCCCCAGTCAACATTTTTGTTGATAATTTAAATTTGAGAATTATAATTTCTTATGGTTTTGAAAAATAAAAAAATGGTGAAATTAATCACAAATTATTTATTTTGTCGCAAGAACTAGGCGGGAACCAAGATGGCCAAGTGCTAAACCTGAATTTGCAACAAAATAAAGTTGACCTGCTACTCCGCCATCATAATTACAACCTCCACGAGCAAAAAAAGGATTATTAGAATTAATAAAACGTGACCAATCAGTATACCAACTATTATGTTCCCTCAATTTACCATCTCCGTCATAATATACATAAAATGGCCCTACTTCACCGGTAGCATCTCCTAAAATTCGTTTTGTATATGTCGTAGAATTGCTATCTGATGGATAAACATCAAAATAATTTTTATATGTTGTTTTTAGTTCTGCATCATCCGTAAATCCACTTGATCCAACATTACCTGATATATATGCTGCAGTATATTCCCCGGCTCCTCCACTAGTATCGTATATGCCATAGATATTTCCTGTTGTACTTGCCAAATATCCATCTTTACTATTATAGCGTTGGGTTTTATCCGATTGTTTACTTGTTCCTGTATCACCATTTCTAGTTTCCTGATTACTATTTGAAACTGCTCCTATTCCGGTTACATAATCCGAGGCATTGTTTATATTTAGATTACCACCAATACCATATGATGAATGAGTTAAATACGCTACTGCTCCCCATTCTGTATTCTTCATCATATGGCTTTCTAATGAACGATTATAATTATATAAACTTAAAAAGAAATTTTGTACTGTATTATTTCGCCAAGAGTTAACATTGGGTTTTACTATTACCCTTTTGCTGTTCTCTACACTTATACGTGCTCCAACATCTGTCCAACTTGAAGTTTCACTTATTGGATTTCCATTATCTGCTGTTTGATTATATCCAACTTCAAATTTGCCTACCCATATGCCATTTAATTTTTTATCTCCTAGATTAAAGGCTGGATGAGTATAATATTCTCCAAGTGTTTCTTCTTTCTTTTCAGACTCACTTGCACTTTCAAATTTTATATCGATTATTCTTGATTTATTAAATGCAATTTGTGGTGATGTTTCATAATTGCCATCTGTTAGTTTAGTTGTCAATTTTGGAGCACTATTATATTCTTCTGTATTGGCTAAATTCCATAATTTATAGCTAAATCTCGGTATCCACACAAAATAGCTTTCGATATCTTTTTCTAATATGATATCTCCTGTTTTATAATTTGCATTACTTGGATTATCTACAAGTAATACGGCATTGGCCCATTTTTTAGCATTATAATCATACCATTTGGTTTTTAAATTTGCATAATGTACTGTACCATCATCATCTATTGTTATTGGTATTAACTTTTTAGTACTTTCCTCTACATCTAGTACTGGATCTGCTCCATTTAATGTTTTATCTTTCCATGCTTCACTTAATAAGCCAGATTTTTCATAAAGTTCATCTATAGCATCTTGAACATTATCATACTTTCCACCACTACTTACTTTATCATAAGACACATCTTTACTTTTAATTATTGTTGAAGCAGCATATACTCCAGTTGATGATATTATTATTCCACATATTAATCCTAGTATAAATTTATAATTTTTCTTAACCATAAGTTAATCATCTACCTTATGGTTTTATTATAAAATATTACCCCCCCCGGTCAAGTGTAAAGCTACTGAAAAAGTATTAAAAAATTTAATATTTAACATTTTTTTACACATTTTTTCTAAAATTTTTTCTAAT